>CALBSQ010000341.1 GCA_937967325.1 uncultured Chloroflexota bacterium | reverse complement strand
GGCACAAGGCCCGCCCCTACAGGACCATTGCTTGCGGCAATCACCGCATGCACCCCTGGCTCATCATGAGCCTCATCACGGTGGAGGAGCCTGCCAGTCGTCCTCAGGAGCATTGGCGGCGAACGATCTTCAGCCCTCCGCGCCATTCTCCGACGCACTGAACGGCACGCGCAGCATCCCGCCGTCCATCCGCGCCGTGCCCGGCTCCAGGCTCGTCAGCGACGCCGGGAGGGTGATCTCACGACGGAAGTTGCCGACGTCGACGTAGAGCTCGTCGCCCTTCTTCATCAGCGAGAGCTTGCCCAGCTCGACGTTCGGCATGGGGATAGAGAGAAGGTATCCGGTCCCTTGTTTTTCGATGGTTTGGGTGCGTCCGCGGTGGAGCACCTCGGTGGGATCCCGATCGCCGAACAGTTGGCGCGCCAGGCCGGCCAGCGCGGCGACGCCGATCGGCTCCTCGACCAGGAGCGGCGCTTCCAGCAGCGGCAGCGTGCCAAAGGCGTTGCGGACATCCTTCATCCCGCGCTGCTGCCGCGCGAGCATGGCATCCACGTAGGGGTTGCCGCCATCACCTTCCGACAGCAATCGATTAACCACGACCGCGTCGATCGGGTAGTCGAACAGGTTGAGGTAGGTCTCGGCGCGTTGCGCCTCTTTGAGCACCATCACATCGGGAGTAGTGACGATCCGGTAGGAGCTACGGTCAGGATTAATCAGCGCCAGGCGCAGCTCCTTCACCTGCGCGGCGATCTTGGTCACCGTCTCGGCGATGTTCAGATCGGGAAGGGCCACGCGGAATATCGGGCCGACGAACCGCATCAGCTTGCCCTGCCATTCCTGCAGCCTGCCGGCGTACCAGAGCAACGACTCCGGCATGCTAAGCAGGCGGATGGTTTCTCCGGTAGGAGCTGCGTCGATGACGATACAGTCGAACTCGCCGCTGTCGCTCTGCCTGCGAATCTGGACCAGCGCCGTCACCTCCTCCATGCCGGGCACGATGGCCAGCTCGTCGGCCTGAATGTCGGAGATCCCCTCGCGGCGCAGGAAATCGGCTACCTGTCCCTGCATCTTGCCCCAGCTGCGCCGCGCCTCATCGAGGACGTTGATCTCCTGGGCAAACAAGCGATCGCCAATCTGGCGCGGCTCGCCGCTGAGGTCGAGGTTCAGCACGTCGGCGAGGCTATGCGCGATGTCGGTGCTGACCACCAGTGTACGATGGCCCAGCTCGGCAGCGCGGACCGCCGTGGCGGCCGCCATCGTCGTCTTGCCGACTCCTCCCTTACCAACGTAGAGGATAAGGCGCGTAGGCTTGGCGGTGGACTCGGGCTGCTTAGTCGCCATCGATCAGCTCCGGCATCAGGTCGAGATCCGCCGAGGTCCACCATATCGCCGCTTGCACCGCTTGCCTCACCTATCTCTACCGTGACACTGGCCTCTCTTGCCAGTATATCGGCTGTCTCTGCGTGTGCATCTTGGTATAGTCCGCCTCTGAGCCATCGGCCGTCGGTGGAACAGGAGCGGTAGGAAGCGGAGGAAAAAACGGTGGAGACGAGACGAACGGACGTCACGACCTGGTATCTGGAGATGCTGCATCCGGACGAGCTTCGCCCGGCGAAAGCGCCGCTACCCGCGGTGGAGATCATGCGCGCTGAGTCCCCATCACCCGAGTTCAGCCGGTTCCTCTACACTGCCGTGGGCGGGAACTGGTATTGGACCCTGCGGCTGGGTTGGGACTACGACGCCTGGCTGCGCTACCTCGACCGGCCCGAGGTCGAAACCTGGGTGGCCTATGCCGACGGTACGCCTGCGGGATACGTGGAACTGGAGCGGCAGCAAGAAGACAACGTCGAGATTGTCTACCTTGGCTTGCTCCCGCGGTTCATCGGGCGCGGCATCGGCGGCCATCTGCTCACCGCCGGCATCCGGCGCGCCTGGGCGCTCGGCGCCCGGCGAGTCTGGGTACACACCTGCAGCCTGGATGGACCGAACGCCCTCCCAAACTATCGGGCCCGTGGCTTGCAGGTCTACCGCGAAAGCACCGAACCGAGAGAGCTGCCCCTGACGCTGCCGGGGCCGTGGCCGGGCGCCCGATCGTAGCGAAAAGGCAGCCAGGGGCGTCATCTGATATTCACCAACGGAGCCGCTTTCGCTGGTAATTCTTAAGGGGAACAGCAAGGTGCGGCAATTCGAGCAGGTCGTGAGTACTTGCAGCGTAGCCCTTGGCAATCATCTTGCGTATCGTGGAGCTGGAAGGGGCAATGTTGCCAGGTGAACGACGCCTACCTCTGTGTCCATGGGCACTTTTATCAGCCGCCGCGCGAAGACCCCTTCACCGGAAAGCTGCCGCGGGAGCCGGAAGCAAAGCCGTACCACGACTACAATGAGAAAGTCACCGCCGAGTGCTACCAGCCGAACGCCGAGCGCGGGAACTTTGCGCGGATGAGCTTCGATCTCGGCCCGACGCTGGCCGCCTGGATGGCGGCGCGCGCCCCGGCAACGCTGCGGGCGATACAGGCGGCGGAACGCGAGCACGTTCGTACACACGGCGCCTCCAATGCGCTCGCCCTTCCCTACAGCCACACCATCCTTCCTCTGGCCGGCGAGCACGAGAAGCGAATCCAGGTAGCCTGGGGAGTGGCCGACTATACCTTTCGCTACGGGCATGCGCCGGAAGGGGCCTGGCTGCCCGAGGCGGCCGTGGATCTGGCTTCGCTGCGTGCCCTGGCAGACGCCGGCATCGCCTACACCATCCTCGCGCCATGGCAAGCCGACGGGCCGATCGACACCGGCAAGCCGCATTGGGTCGAGCTGGGGGCAGGGCGTCGTATCGCCGTCTTCTTCTACCATGCGGCGCTGTCCGGCGGCGTCTCTTTCGATTCCGACCTGACCGTGAACGCCGATCGCTTTGCCCGCGAGAGTCTGGCGCCGCTGCAGGCAACCGAGACGTCGGAGCGAGGTGCACCACGACTGACGCTCATTGCCAGTGACGGCGAGCTGTACGGTCATCACCAGCCCTGGCGGGATCAGTTCCTGGCCCAATTACTCCAGGTGAGCGCGCCGAGCATTGGCTGGCGTGTCACGACTCTGGGCGTGTACTTGCGGGAGCACCCTCCCTTGACAGCCGTGACGATCCGACCTCGCACGGCTTGGAGCTGCCCCCACAGCCTTGCACGCTGGAGCGCCGGATGCCCGTGCACCGTAGGCGACAGTAGTTGGAAGCGGCCGCTGCGCGCCGCCTTTGACGGGCTGGCAGCGCGCCTCGACGCGCTGTACGAGCAGCGCGCCGGTCGATTGCTATCCGACCCCTGGGAGACACTGGCCGGGTACCTGGGCGTCCGCCTGGGACGTGAGCCTCTTTCGGCGATGCTGAGCCGCGCTGGCGCGGCTGCCCCAGCCTCGACGGTGCGCTCGCTGCGGCGCTGGCTCGAGCTGCAATACTTCCGCCAACTCATGCTGACCAGTTGCGGCTACTTTTTCGAGGATCTCGACCGCATCGAGCCGCGTAACAACATCGCATGCGCAGCGCGGGCCATCTCACTGCTCCCATCGCCCTGGCGGCGTACGTTGGAAGCGGAGTTCGTGGCGGCGATCGGCCAGGCCAGGAGTTGGCGCACCGGGCGAACCGGCGCCGACTTGTACTCGGCGGCAGCGCCACCACCACCGCACCGAACGCGCCGCGCCGTGGACGTCGCGGCGTGAAACCTCACCCCCGGCCCCTCCCCTACGAAGGGAGCGGAGCTTCCACGGTAAGGGCAGTTAGCCTTCTTGGCACCGTAAGCGGTCGATGCGACTATGCCAACGATCGTTCCGATCCAAGCTCCCCTCCCTTCGTAGGGGAGGGGCCGGGGGTGAGGTTCAACGGGTATGATCCACTGCATTTCCAGACGGAGGGCATGCTCCATGGACGTTCCTTCAGTATTCTCCGAGGACGACCTGTACCTGTTTGGCGAGGGCACCTGGCTGCGCGCCTACGAGAAGCTGGGGGCACACCCGCGGGTGGTCGACGGCGTGGCGGGGACGAATCTGGCCGTCTGGGCGCCGGGGGCCGACAGCATGTTTGTCTACCGCTACGGCCCAGACGGTCGCGAGCAACAGGTGCTGATGGCGCCCCGCGGCAGTGGCGGCGTATGGGAAGTCTTCGTGCCCGGAATGGCAGCGGGCGCCCTCTACAAGTACGCGGTGCTCTCCCGGTATGGCAACTACTGGGCGGAAAAGACCGACCCCTATGGCTTCCATGCCGAAGTCCGGCCCGCCACCGCCTCCCTGGTATACGACCTGGCCGGCTACCAGTGGGGTGATGCTACCTGGATGGCCCGGCGGCCGACCAGGGATTGGCGGGCGGAGCCGGTTTCTATCTACGAGGTCCACGCCGGGTCCTGGCGACGCGGGGAGGGCGCCCGCTTCCTTAGTTATCGCGAGCTCGCCCACCAGTTGGTCGACTATGTCATGGAACACGGCTTCACGCACGTCGAGTTGATGCCCATCACCGAGCACCCGGTTGACGTCTCCTTCGGCTACCAGACGACGGGCTACTTCGCGCCGACCAGCCGCTTCGGTACGCCGCACGACTTCATGTACTTTGTCGACTACTGCCACCAGCGTGGCATCGGCGTCGTCCTGGATTGGGTACCCGCCCACTTCGCCAAAGAGGGCCACGGACTCGGCTTCTTCGACGGCAGCCACCTGTACGAGCACGCCGATCCGCGTCTGGGCGAGCATCTGGGCTGGGGGACCTACATCTTCAACTACGGACGCCACGAAGTGCTCACGTTCCTGCTGTCCAGCGCCTACTACTGGCTGCGGGAGTATCACGTCGACGGCTTCCGAGTCGACGCCGTCTCGTCGATGCTCTACCTGGATTACGAGCGCGAGCCCGGCGCCTGGGTGCCGAATCGATACGGCGGTCGGGAGAACCTGGAGGCAATTGCCTTCCTACGCCGCTTCAACGATGTGGTGCATGGGCAATTCCCGGGCGTGCTGACTTGCGCCGAAGAGGCGACGGCCTGGCCGGGTGTAACGCGATCAACCGAGCACGGCGGTCTGGGGTTCGACCTCAAGTGGAATATGGGCTGGATGAACGACACCCTGGATTATGTCGAGCGCGATCCGATCTACCGCTCCAGCCACCACAACGAGATCACCTTCTCCTTCACCTACGCCTTCGCCGAGCGTTACATCCTTTCGCTCTCCCACGACGAAGTGATCCACCTGAAGCGCTCGCTGCTCAACAAGGCGCCGGGCGACGAATGGCAGCGCTTCGCAACCCTTCGGGCGCTGTACGCCTGGATGTTTGCCCATCCCGGCAAGAAGCTCCTCTTTATGGGCGGCGAGTTCGGGCAACAGCGCGAGTGGGCCTGCGGCGAAGCGCTGCAGTGGCATCTATTGGAAGGCGAGCCGGGACTCCCCCATCGCCAGACGCTGGCCTTCCTGACCGAGGTCAACCGCCTCTACGCCACCGAGGCCGCGCTGCACCAGCGCGACACGCGCCACGATGGCTTCGCCTGGATCGATGGGAGCGACGCGCAGCATTGCGTTGTCGCCTTCCTACGCCGCGCCACCGATCAGGGCGACACGGTCGCCATCATCGGCAATTGGACCCCGATCGTCCGTCACGGCTACCGCATCGGAGTTCCGGTGCCAGGTAACTGGCAGGAACTACTAAACAGCGACTCCGCCATGTACGGTGGCTCCGGCGTTACGAATAGCAATCCACTGCTGGCGGAAGCGCAGCCGCTCGACGGCTACCCGTACACGCTTACGCTCACGCTGCCCCCACTCGGCGTGCTGTGGCTGAAACCTCACCCCCGGCCCCTCCCCTAGGAAGGGAGGGGAGCTTCAACGGCGAGGATGGTCGCTCATTCGGGCAGCACCAGACGTGGCTGCCGACATAGCAGCGGTCGTCCCCGCGCAAGCTCCCCTCCCTTCCTAGGGGAGGGGCCGGGGAAAGGTCACGCCTCCTGATAGGAGCGGATGAGCTCGGCGTACCGTTCCGCCAGCGCGGCCGCGTGCTGCTCGGATTGCGCCTCCGCTTGCACGTGGAAGATCGGCTTATCGGCATCGGGCACGATCACGATGGTGTCGTCTCCCGTGCTCAGCCGGACGCCTTGCGCCGATCTGCCGCCCATTTCCTGGGCTTGCTCGTGGAGCCGGCGCATGACCTTCCCCTTGCGCTCCCAGGGGCAGTAGGCGTCGGCGCTGGCGATGTGGTAGGCCGGCACGTCCATCGACAGCCGTGAGAGAGGCGCGTCGGCCCGAATCAGAAACTCCAGCAGCTTGCCCGTCGCGAAGAGGGCGTCAAAGCCCGAGGGCAGCTCTGGGAAGGCAAAGCCACCGGCTCCGTCGCCGATGAGGGCAAGGTCCGGTTGCATGGTGGCGCGACTCACGACCACGGGATCGGGAGCGAGCGTGCGCAACTGGTGTCCGTTCGATGACGAGAGCGCCTCCACCAGGCGAGGCGCCGTTAAGGGCACGCCAACGGTGACCGTTCCGGCTCGCTCCCAAGCCAGCCGGATGACCACCGCCAGGGCGTTCCAGGAGGGTAGCGCCCGGCCCTGATCGTCCACCACGGTCATGCGCGTACCACTATAGTTGATGAGCACTCCCAGCGGGGCGCCGATGGCTCGGGTGACTCCGCCGAGCGTGCGCAGACTCGCCAGGGTCGTCTCCGGCGTTCGTGGCTTGGGCTCGCCGGGGATGGCATTGAGCTCGACCAACGAGCAGCCGATTTCACGGAAGAGCCGCTGGCCCAGTGGCGCCGCCAGCCCGCCACCGAAGTCCACCACCAATGGCGGTTTGCGTTCCTGTACGACGGAGCGTCCGACGTTCTGGAGGAAGGCCTCGGCGTAGCGCTGTTCCGCCTCGTGCATGCGTGCCGGCTCGGCCTGGATCGCTCCAAGCCGATCTGCGGGCACTCGACGTACGTCCTCGCGGACGTAGACATTGGCAACCTTGCGCTCGGCATTCTTACTAAGGTCGGCGCCATTCGCGTCAAACAGCTTGATGTCGACGATGCGCGAATCGTAGGGGGAGACCCGAACGTGGACACCGCCGCCGGCGTTGCTGTGTCGTGTCTCAAAGCGAGCTACCGGCAACGGCACCGTCGAGGTGTCGAGCACATCCACGCCTGACGAGGGCAGACCGGAGACGATGCCGCGCTTGATCATACGAGCGGCTTTAGAGTGGTCGCGGTTTACCAGCATGATCCCCCCGACCGGCAACGTGGAACCGTAGGCCGCGCCCACTTTCGCCGCCAGCTCGGGAGTCAGCTCGACGTTGGCAAGGCCGCTAATGGTGGCGTGCCCGGCGAACAACGAGCGACGGGCCCGCCCACCCCAGATGAGGCTGCTACTGACGGTAGCCTGTTCCTCGACCTCCTTATTGGGCCAGATCTTCACGTCGTTTTGGACCACCGCCCGCTCGCCCACGGTGCAGCCGTCGCCGATCACCGCGCCTTGCGCGACGATGGCGCCGGAGCGGATCGAAGACTGCTTGCCGATGATGGCGCCATTGACCGATGCCGCCGTGGAAACCAGGCAGTTATTCCAGATGATGCTGCGGTCGATGGTCGCCCCGGATTCGATCACCGTGTTGTCGCCGATCACGACCGGCCCGTGCAGCACCGCCCCGGAGCGGACGACGCAGCCTTCGCCGAGATAGACGGGACCGAACGCCCGTACCCGCGGCTCGACGATGGCTGTCGGCGCCGCAATCACCCCGTCCTGCCGGCGATTGATGGGCAGCGGCAGGCTGACGCTCCCTTGCAGGAAGTCAAAACTGGCCTTGACGTAGTCGCCCAGACTGCCGACGTCACACCAGTAGCCATCGGCGACGTAGCCGAACATCGGCGCCTGCTTGGCCAGCAACCGCGGGAAGACGTCGCTGCTGAAGTCGCTGGGCTCTCCCGCCGGGATGAGGTCGAGCACACTCGGGTCCAGCACGTAGATGCCGGTATTGACGGTGTCGCTGAACACCTCGCCCCAGCTCGGCTTTTCCAAGAAGCGCTCCACCGAGCCCTGCTGGTCGGTGATGACGACGCCGTACTCGAGCGGGTTGTTGACGTGGACGAGCACCAGCGTCGCAACGGCGCCACGTTGCTGATGAAATGCGACGACCTTGGTCAGATCGATGTCGGTGAGCGCGTCGCCGCTGATGATGAGGAACGGTTCGTCCAGCATGTGCTGCGCATTCTTGACACTTCCCGCGGTGCCGAGGGGAGTCTCCTCCAGCGCATAGCGAATGCGCACGCCAAAGTCGGAGCCGTCGCCGAAATAGTCCTCGATGACGCTCGCCAGGTAGTGCACGGTCACGACAATGTCGATGATACCGTGCCGCTTGAGCAGGGTGATGATGTGCTCCATGACCGGAACGTTGAGAATGGGCACCATCGGTTTGGGACGCCCCAGCGTCAGGGGCCGAAGACGTGATCCCTCGCCACCTGCCATCACGACGGCGATCATGCTTGTCTTCCTCTCGCGAACGCGCACTCTGCCATAGTACAGAACGCCGCTCAGAATGCCTACAGCGGCCCCCGAAAAGGGTACCGCCGTGGGGTACACTTCGGTCAAAGGCGCGTCGTAGTTCGCGGGGCAAGGTGCAATTATGGGTCCATGGTTCAACGTCGTCGAGATCATCATCGCCCTGTTGTTGATTACGCTTATCCTGCTGCAAGCGAAGGGGAGCGGGCTTGGCTCGATTTTCGGCCAGGATGGAGCGATTTTTCGTACCCGGCGGGGGGCCGAGAAGGTTATCTTCCAGATCACCATCGTTACCGGCGTCATTTTCTGTCTGCTGTCGCTGCTGACCGTACGGCTGTCTCACTGAGCAATGGGGCTTGTTCGCCCGCCGGCTGTGCCTCGCCTTCGTTGTCGTCCTCCTGACGAGCGCGTGCAGTAGTACGTCACCCGACGCTGCGCCATCGCCACCAGCAGCCAGCGCGGCCCTCGTCCCAACGAGCACCGCGCTCCCGCCAACACCCTTGCCCATGCCAACCGCGACCCCGATTCCCGTGCTGTCGTCGGTGACCGTCGCGCTCCAGGGCAGTCTGGATACGCTCGTTCCATTGTTCAGTCAGAGTGATACCGCGCGCGCGATTGACTCACTTATCTTCGTCGGCCTCCTAGGTCAGGGTAGTCGTGGGGAGCTGGTACCCGACCTGGCGGAGAGCTGGAGCAGCGCCGATGGAGTGACCTACACCTTTCGCATCAGGGCCGATGCGCGCTGGCAGGACGGGCAGCCGGTCACCGCTCGTGATGTCGCCTACACGGTTGCGCTTGCTCACGATCCCACTGCTCCGATCGCTGCCGACCTGCGCGACGCCCTGAAGGGTGTGACGGTCCAAACGCCGGATCCGCTGACCGCTCAGCTCACCGGTCCTCCGGGTCTGGGGGCCGGACTGCTGGACCTGGCGACGCTGCCGATTCTGCCTGCCCACATTCTGTCCGCCGTCTCGCCCGCGCAGGTTGCTGCGTTGCCATTCGCCGCCCGGCCTATTGGTGATGGTCCATACCTGGTGCGGTCCGCGGACGCCTTCCAGGTAGTGTTGCAGCGAGCTGCACCCGATAGCGAGGCTCCCGATCGTGTGGTGATCAACGTCACTCCCAGTGACAGCGTCGCTGCGAAGCAGCTCCTAGATCACCAGGCGGACGTAGCCGTGCTGGCGCAGCCAAACGCGATGCCGCCGGACGTCGCACATACTCCCTTGCCTTTAGCCCAGCCGGTCATGCTGTTCCTCAACATGCGCCGGCCGGCGCTGGCTGACCCGCGCGTCCGGCAGGCGCTCGACCTGGCGATTGATCGGACCGCGCTGAGCGCCGGGCAAGTCGCGGATGGGGCGAAGCCGTTGCGCTTGCCGTTGTCGCCCGACTTGTGGATGGCGGACCGCTCCGCTCAGGTCCCGGGCTTCGATCGCCAACGCGCGGCGGACCTCCTCACCGCCGCCGGATGGGCGCCGGCAGCCGGCAACATTCGCCGTCGTGACGGGTCTGCGTTGCACCTTGATCTGGTGGTGACGGACGACCCAACGCGCGTGCGCGTGGCGCAGGCCATCGCGGCGGATTGGAAAAACATTGGCATCGAGGTGATCGTGGAGTCCGCTGGGATAGACGGCCTGCTGCGGGATTTCGGCCTGCCTGGCCAGTTCGACGCGCTACTGCTGGCGGTGAGCCAGCAGGGCGCCGCCCCGGCGCTGCTTGACCTCTGGCATAGCGGCAGCGCGATGAACCTCAGCGCCTGGACTGACCCGCTGGCCGACGCCGCGCTCGACGCGACGAAGTCGCCGGACGAGGAGACGCGGCGCATCGGCTACCAGCGCTTCCAGCGACGATTCGCCGACACGCTGCCGGCGATTCCCCTGTATCTCCCCAATGTAGAGGTCGCTTCGCGCAACGTGTCGATCACGCCGGGGATACTGGACACGCCGGCTGATGTGCTGCGGAGCATACCGAGCTGGCGGCCCGGCCCGTGAAGTAGGGGGGCCTACGAATCGCCTCTGGCGGGCTCTTCCCAGCTAATGATCCAGACGCAGGCTCCGGCTAGGAGTACGGTCGTGAAAACGAGGAAGGCCAGTTGTTTGGGCAGGAGGTGCGCATCGCTGCTCGTCCACAGCAGAATCGCGACCATCCCAACGGCCAGGACCAGCCAGGCAATGAGAAACGGATGCTGCTGTAGAAACGACTTGACGCCGGACATGCACTCCCCCCTAACTCCCCCCAACGGCGCCTAGTGTAGCACGATGCTCCATAATTTCGACGAAGAAGCGCCAGTTGGGGGCGGCTGAGCAACGGCTGTGTCACCGTCAGTTAGCGAGCGGCGACCTTGTCCGCCTGCGCGACCACGAGTTCGGACCCGCGTCGCTCTCGGCGCGTCAAGGTTGGGAGCGCGCGCAGCAATATGCGGGCAAGGAGCTGGGGATCGTGACGGGTGGGGCGATCGTTAGAAATCATGTTCCCAGAGATGATCCGGTAGCCCATGGACCTGAGCTGGTCGCGGTCAACCGCGGGACGGCTCACGCCCCATTCCGGCTTGAGCGCCGGCGCGGGACCGTCGTGGACTGCCACCGCGTCAAATAGCCTTCGCCCGGTGTGCCGCTCGATAGCCTGGAGATGATCGACCACGGAGTAGCCGTCCGTGGCGCCTGGCTCCGTCGCGACGTTGCTCACGTAGACGCGCGGGGCACGGGAGGCCTCCAGGGCGGCGACCACTTCGGGGATGAGCAAATTCGGCAGGAGGCTGGTATACAGGCTGCCAGGCCCGACCACCACCAGATCGGCGTCGAGAATGGCGCGGATCGCCTCCTGAAACGCCGGGGGACGCTCCGGTGCAATCCACACACGCTTGAGCGGAGCGCCGCGGTGATGATCGATCACCGCCTCACCGGCGAGCCGCTCATCATCGACCGTTTCCGCGAACAGGCGCACGTCGCGCAACGTGGCCGGCAGTATCCGACCGCGAGCGGCAAAGACGCGGCTCGTTTCTGCCAGCGCCTGCTCGAAGGAGCCCGTCAGGTCAGTCATCGCCGCGAGCAGCAAGTTGCCGACGCTGTGACCTTCCAGCCCGGGCGCCCGCGCGTCGAAGCGATACTCCAGCAGATCCGATACCAAGGATTCGGCGTCAGCCAAGGCGGCGATACATTGTCGGGCATCGCCGGGCGGCGGCACCGCGAGGGCTCGCCGCAGCAAGCCGGAAGAGGAACCCTCGTCGGCAACCGTCACGATCGCGGCGATGTTCGTCGTGTGCGCCTTGAGCCCCCGCAACAGGCCGCTCATGCCCGTTCCCCCGCCGACGCAGGTAATCCGCGGGCCGCGCGCCAGCAGCCGGCGGGAGTGTACGAGATGCGCCACATTGCCCCGATATTCCGGGATGAGCAAGCCAATGAGCGATCGGTTGAGCCCGGCAAAAGCAACCGAGGCCAGTACGAAGCCGAGACTCAGCAGCAGGGCGCCGCGCAGGCCGCGATTGAGGAACTGCAAGGTCAGCGGCCCCACGATGGCCGGAAAGCGAAAGTTGCTCTTATACGCGTCGGCAAACATGAGGCCGATGCCCAGCCCGGCCACCGCCACCGCGATGAGCAAGAGGAGTAGCCAGCGCTTGACGTGCGTCCCCGGCCCCAACCAGCGCCAGATATCCACACGCTCCCCCTTCCGCCACCCTCACACCCCGGCTGTTATTGTGCGATGCTAGCATACCCGTTGGACGATGGAGCGCCGCGATGCCAGGACTAGGGTGTTGGGACTACCGCCGATGACACGCGTGGTCGGGCATCGCGGCGCGGCCGGGCTGGCGCCGGAGAACACGCTCGCCGCCTTTGACGCCGGAATCGTGGCCGGCGCTGACGCCGTGGAATGTGACGTCCACATGAGCCGGGATGGTCAGTTGGTCGTCATCCATGACCCCGACGTTAGCCGGACTACGGATGGCATGGGCAACGTCGGACAACTGACCCTTTCCGAACTGCGCAAGCTGAACGCTTCGGTGCGCTTTGCTGGCGACTCTTTTCGCCCGCAGCGCATCCCAACGCTCGCTGACGTGCTCCAGCTTGCGCGCGGACGATGCGCGATCCAAATCGAAGTCAAGACATGTGCTGGTGTACGATACGAAGGCATTGAGCAAGCGGTTGTAGACACCCTGACCCGCGAGGGCAGTCTGGACTCAGCACAGATTATCAGCTTTGACTGGGAGACGGTGCGGCGGCTGCGCCGCCTTCTCCCTAACCTGCCACTCGGCCTGCTGGCCACAAGCCGAACCCTCCCATCGTCGCTGCGCCGCGACCCGAAGGCGCTAGCCGCGCTGGCCAGTTCCGCGGGGGCGTCCTTCCTCGGGCTTGAACGCAAATACCTTCAGCCGGCACATCGATCCGTGACCAAGGCGAGTGGTCTCGGCATCGCCGTCTGGACGGTCAACGATGTCAACGATATGGACCTGTTTGTAGGCCAGCAGTTGGATGCCATCACCACGGATCGCCCCGACCTACTGCGTGGTGTGCTGGATCGGCGGGCGGGCTCGACCTAGATGGTGCGTCCACCATATTCAGGGAGCTTCGCGTGAGGCGCCGTCCGCCCGTTGTCATCCTGAGCTTCCCCCTGTCATCCTGAGCGCAGCGAAGGACCCCTGGCAGGCCAGACCAACGGCCATGCGGCCCCGTGCAGCGCGGACGGCCAGGCCAGGGGTCCTTCGCTGCGCTCAGGATGACACTGAAAAGGCGCCCCGGCTTGATGGATGCACCACTAAAGGAACATCCAGCGCGACCTGGAGTCAACGGATCAGGGGAAGGCGTTGCGGTCGGGGTACGGACGTCCTTCGAAGTCGTAGCCGCCGCCGACGACGATCCGTACGTTGCCGTGGACTGAGATGGTGGCCGAGCTGAATCGCCAATCCTGATTACGCCCGATCGAATTGGCCGTTGCGTCGATGAGATAGTCGCCGCGTTGCAAAAGAAAGACAGCAATCGGCGTCGTATCACTGACCGTTCGCTGCCAGACGAAACCGCCGGACAACGCCGTTACCTTGACCGACTCGGCCAGATTTGCGGGTTGCGGCGCCACGATAAGCGTGAACTCCCGGTGGGCATCAACCTGCAGCGCCGTGGCAGCAATGAGCGCCACCGTCAGGATCACGAGCACGACGATCGCCGTTGGCCGCGAGCGCAGCACGATGAAGATAGGCATGCGCCACCGCACGGCAGCTTCCCCCCATATCGCGGGCGCTACAGTTCGACATCAACCTGAGCAATAGTGACGGCATTGTCCGGCGCGGCGGGTGTGACGGCGAGGCGCGCGCCGTTAGAAGGAAGATACCAGCCGGCTTGCACTCGGTAACGGCCGGGAGGAAGATTCACGGGCACCGTCAACGTCCTGGGATCATCCACAGCTTCTTGTGAGTCCCAGACCGAGGTCGGATAAGCTCCTCCCAATGGCGGTCCGTCCATCTGGTCTACCAACCGACCGGCAACGTCGATGAGGTGGATGAAAACGGTGTAGTCGGCCGGTGGTGCGTCCAGCGCGTACCAACGGAGCGGCACGGTGAGCATTGCTCCTGATTGGGCGCGCAGCACCGGCGCCTGATCTCCGGTGTGCGCGGGCTGCAGCAGCCCAATGTCCGATCCAAAGCGGACCGTCGAATCGGCTCCGGCCAGCCGCGGCGCCGCGACCTTCACGGTGGCCACGGTCAGATGCGGCCGTGGTGTCGTGTCGGGCGACGATGCGTCCGTCACCGCCTGAATGGAGCCGTTCTCCGGCGAAAACAGGTCGAGGCTCAGTGTGTACAAGCCGACCGGCAGGTTGGCAGGGACGGCAAGCCGCAGGTGATATGGCACGCGCTGGCCCGGCTGCCACAACGTGCTGAAGCGCAGGTCCACATTGCCATAGCTCTGCGTGCCGGCAACGGCGGTCCCGCTATGGCTCAGCAGTTGGAGCCCGATGAGATCATCAGTGGCGGTCGGTCCGGGCGCCAGGACGCTCGCGTCGAGCGTGACCGGCGCTCCGGGCGTGAGCCTTGGGAGACGACCCGCCTGCAGTCCGATCACGCTCGCGACATCGACCCGAGCAACAGTGGGCGGCGCGGTCGGGCCGCAAGGCAGTCGGGCGCTGCCAAGCGTGGTCAATGGGGCAGGTTGACCAGCGTCGCCCATTCCCACGGCGATCTCATACGGTTCCGCGCACGGCGACAGCGGCGTCGGCAGATCGAGCTGGTCAAGCAGGAGCATCCCCGCGGGCAAGCCGGCCGTGTGTACCGTGCCAAAGTGTGGATATTGCTGACGCCTAGCAACGATCTGGCCGTTGGGCGCGCGCAGCGCCACGGTGATCTGTTGATCGCTGGCCGGCGTCTGATGCAGTAGCCAGGCGACTTCCAGCACCGGCCGGGTCCCCCACGGCGCGGACTGCTCCAATCGCCAGGCCACCGCCCCGAGCGGCGCGGTTTCTGCACCATGCGCTGGAAGCGACCAGACCGGTGGTGAGCCGGCGCGAGCGAGGAGTGCCGCCGCAGCCAAGGCGAGGAGAGCGCCAGCGGCCAAGACGACCGCGGCCAACCGCGATCGTCGCCTGGGACGCCCCCACGACGCGCTCCCCGCCAATAGGCCGGCCAGGGCTACCAGACCAACGAGGGAGACGGCATCGCCAACTTTCTCGGGCCAGGTCAATCCCTGGGCAACCACCAGGTGATGCGTGCCCGCGGGTAGGGCAACTTGGAGCAGACCGGCAGTGTCCGCGCGCACCGTAACCTCCTGGCCGTCGGCCTGCGCCGTCCAGCTCGGGAAGTACCAGGCGCCCAGCGTGAGCGACACCGGCCGCGGTGCGCTGTAGCGAAGATCTATGCTGCCGGCGCGGCCGCTCATCGCCAAGATCTGGAGATTAGCCGCCTCACTCGGAGATGACGTGACGAAGCTCCCCTGGGGCGCCGGCGTGTCTACCCAGCGCGGCAGGAACAGCCCGCTGCCGGTCGTGCCGTAGCCGCCGACCAGCTCACGACGAAGCTGAGCGGGCCATGTCACCGAGTTGGGCAGCAGTGACACCGCGGCAGGACGCAGGTACAGCCCGGCCGGCACGAGCGCCGCCACCATCAGGAGCGCGCTCAGTGCCGCTCGCGCCCTGGCCGGGATTGCCGTCGTTACCAGGCCCAGGACGATCGCCGAATCGAGGCACAAGGGGCCGTCGAATCGCCACGGGAACTGCAGCAGCGTCAGGTGAGGGAACACCTGCCACAGCGGCCCGGAGACGGTCGTCATCGCCAGCGTCGAGAACGCCAAGGCGACGAGGAGCGCGCCGGCCGGCGCTCGCGCTCGGTCGGGCAGTCGGCGCCAGCCGATCAGGGCAGCGGGCAGCGCCAGCCAGGCCAGGGAGCTAGGTCCGGCGCCCAGCTCGCCGACGCGACTAGGCGCTACGCTGAAGTTCCACAGGCCAACCCCGGCTTCGGTACCAAACCAGCCCCATCCAGGCACGGCGAAATGACGCTGCAGGAGCGCAGGCACGTCCAGCAGCTTCTGGAAGAAGGCGGGGTCCTGTGGAATCAGGGCCAGCTTGGTCCACGATTGCCAGAGAATCGCGGGCAGCAGGAAGAATGCCGCCAGCGCGCCGCCGAGTAGGAGCGCAGCAAGCAACGGCAGGACCGTCTCCCGAATGGTCCGTCTGGTCAACCCCGTCACCAAAGCCGCAATGCCGACAGCGGCAAAGGTGGGCAAGAAGGTGAGCACGCTCAGGTCGTGCGCCAGCGGCAGCGTGGCCAGCGCCGCGGCTGCCAAGGCGATAGGTCTGCTGTTGACGCGGCCGGACTGCATTATCACGGGAAGCATCTCGCGGAGCCTGGCCCGCGATCGCGAGTAAGGCGCATCCCACGGAGCGCGGGCGTCCCGCCCGCCCTCGCCTTGTCCTCTGGCAGCAACATATGCCCCTCTAGTCCGCATTCTCCAAGAGGCTGTGACCGGGGCGGGCGGGACGCCCGCGCTCCGTGCCGTGGGCTGCTCTTGCCGTTCGTTCGATTGCCGCATTGGGTCTGCCGACGGAGTATCGACCATGGTGGCGAGAGCAGATGAATCGTCCGTTTCGCGGGGCGGATGGTGAGTTATGCGGATCACGGCCGCCAGGCCCAGCGCGGCGCAGGCCATGGCGGTGAGCTCCGCGAGGTCCAGCCGGACGTAGGCGTTGGCCAGTGTATAGGGGGCATACACGTAGGTGACGGCAGCCACGATTCCGGCGGTTCGGCCGGCGAGCCGGCTAGCGGCGCTGTAGGCGCCCAGCCCTGCCGTGAGCAACGCGAGCGCAACGCCGATCTTGACTCCCACCACGGGTGAGGCGCCCAGGAGCGTGCTGAGCGCCGGGACCACGTAGGACAGCGGAGAGTACACGCCGAAGAAGGGATAGCCGAACCCCAGCGCGAGCTCCGGCACCCAGCGCGGCAGGAGAATGCCGTTCCGCCAGCCGGTCTCCAGTGCCAGCACGCGAAAGAGGTGCTCGACGCCGTCGTGTCCCTCCACGAACCCAGGCTGGAGCAGTGGAAGTAGCGCCGGCAGACACAACAGCAGCGCCATCGCCGGCGCCCAAAGATGGCCCGCCTCAGCACGCTTGTTGGGCGACACCGAGGCGCCGGCCGCATCACCGGTGGCGGGAGCGACCAGGCGCAAGAATCCTGGCGCTATGTACCGGCCCCAACCTTGGGCAGGCCGGCCAGCGCCGCCGCCACCTTTTCGCTGGGGTAGGCATAGTCCTGGAGACGCCCTGCCAGGTAGTCGTCGTAGGCTTGCATATCAAAATTGCCGTGGCCGGAGAAGTTGAACAGGATCGTTCGCGCCTCGCCGCTCTCCTTGGCGGCGACGGCCTCGTCGATGGCTACCTTGATGGCGTGCGAGGTCTCCGGCGCGGGAACGATGCCTTCGCTGCGGGCAAAGGTGATCGCCGCCGCGAAACAAGCTGTCTGATGCGGCGCCTGGGCCTCGATCACGCCGTGCCGGTGCAGGGCACTGACCAGCGGAGACATACCGTGATAGCGCAGGCCGCCGGCGTGAATGCCTGCCGGCACGAAGCTGTGTCCCAGCGTGTACATCTTGACCAGTGGCGTCATGCCGGCAGTGTCGCCGAAGTCGTAGGTGTAGACGCCCTTGGTGAGCGTTGGGCAAGCGGCAGGCTCGACGGCGATGATGCGCAGGTTAGGCTTGTCGCCTTTCAGCTTGTCCGCCACGAAGGGGAAGGACAGGCCGGCGAAGTTGGAGCCGCCGCCGGCGCAGCCGATCACCACGTCCGGATAGGCCCCCGCCAGTTCTAGTTGCTTCTTCGCTTCCAACCCGATCACCGTCTGGTGCAGCAGGACGTGGTTCAGCACGGAGCCCAGTGAGTAGTGGGTGTCCGCTCGTCCGGCGGCATCCTCCACTGCTTCACTGATAGCGATGCCCAGACTGCCGGGCGAGTCCGGCTCCCGCTCCAGCAGGCTACGGCCGTAGACCGTATCGTTGCTGGGGCTGGGGACCACCGAAGCGCCCCAAGCCTCCATCAGCGATCGCCGGTAGGGCTTCTGCTGGTAGGAAACCTTCACCATGTAGACCTTGCACTCGAGCTGGAAGAAGCTGCAGGCCAGCGCCAGGGCGCTGCCCCACTGGCCGGCTCCGGTCTCCGTGGCGAGGCGCTTAACACCGTCTTGCTTGTTGTAGTACGCCTGCGCAACGGCGGTATTGGGCTTGTGGCTGCCGGCCGGGCTGACTCCTTCGTATTTGTAGAAGATGCGCGCGGGAGTATCCAGCGCCTTTTCCAGCCGGCGCGCGCGCAGCAGCGGCGTCGGTCGCCAGAGCCGATAGATGTCGCGCACTTCCTCGGGGATCGGCGCCCAACGCTCCGCGCTGACTTCCTGTTGGATCAGCGCCATGGGGAACAACGGCGCCAGGTCAGCGGGCCCGATAGGTTGTCCGGTGCCCGGATGCAACACGGGGTCCGGTGGCGCCGGCAAGTCAGGGACGATGTTGTACCAGGCCTCGGGGATGTCACGTTCGGACAGGAGGTACTTCACGGAGTCGTCCATAGCGCCGCCTTCTCTGCTGGGGTAAACGCCTGCGCGGCTGCGTCAACTTGCGTATAGTACTGCACAGCGCCGGCATGGCGTGAGTGACGAGGGCAGGATGGTGTGATGTTTGTCATCGATGCGCACTTAGACCTGGCGATGAACGCCCTGAACTGGAACCGGGACTTGCGGGTCTCCGTCGGCGAGATGCGCCGTCTGGAGGCCGGCATGACGGGCAAGGGACGCGCCGCGTCAACCGTCTCCTTCCCAGACCTGCGCTGCGGCAGCGTCGGGCTGTCGATCGCCACGTTGATCGCGCGGGTGAGCCGCGAAGGGAATCCCCTCTCCGGCTACCGCACCGCCGACATCGCCTACGCGGCAGCCATGGGACAACTGGCCTACTATCGCCAACTAGAGGCGGACGGCGTGTGCCGGGTCATTGCTGATCGCCAGACGCTCGACCGACACGCGGCGGCCTGGCAGTCCGGCGCCGGTCCCGAGGAGCCGCTGGGCTTTATAATAAGCATGGAGGGCGCCGATCCGATCGTCTCCCCGGATACGGTACCGGCCTGGTATGAGAGCGGCCTGCGCATTGTGGGGCTGACCCATTATGGGGTGAGCACCTATGCCCACGGTACCGGTACCACCGGCGGACTCACGCCGCTGGGGAAGCCGCTGCTGCAGGCGATGGAGCAGGTGGGCATGCTCCTGGATGTGACGCACCTGGCCGACCAGAGCTTCGACGAAGCGCTGGACGCCTTCGGCGGCACGGTGCTTGCCAGCCACCACAACTGCCGCGCTCTGGTTCCCGGCGACCGGCAGCTCACCGACGACCAGATCAAGCGGCTCGTCCATCGCGACGCCGTGATCGGCGCGGCGATGGACGATTGGATGCTCTACCCCGGCTGGGTGCGCGGGGAGACGAATCGCAGCGTGGTCGGCTTGACCGACGTGGTGGACCACATCGACCACGTCTGTCAGATTGCCGGCAACAGCAAGCATTCCGCCATCGGGACGGACCTGGACGGCGGCTACGGCACCGAGCAGTCCCCGCGCGACCTCGACACGATCGCCGACTTGCAGAAGATTCCCGACCTCCTGCGCGGCCGCGGCTACGCGGAGGCCGACGTGCAGGACATTATGCACGAGAACTGGCTGCGCCTCTTGAGGAAAGCTTGGGGCGGGTGAGCGAACGATCAATGCAGCGTGCCGGAGCGCGGGCGTCCCGCGCCGTTAGGTTCAGATAAGGAAACAATAGGTGGTGAATGAATTGCCGGGGGCGGCGACTGCGCACCCACAAGTGGGTACCCGCCGCCAGAGTACGGCAC
>CALBSQ010000340.1 GCA_937967325.1 uncultured Chloroflexota bacterium | reverse complement strand
GCAGCACCCGATCGTCGTAACTGTCGGCGACTTCCCACACGAGATCCGCCTCCCGCCGGTGGGGCGGCAGCTCCGGGGAGCGCTCCGCCACCCAGCGCGCCCGGGGGAAGAGCAAGGCGAGGACGCCGTCGTGCGCGTCGGTCAACAACCGCTTCAGCGCCTGGTCGTACACTGCCGGCATCGTCCCTCCCGGTCGCCTCGGCTGCCATCGGGCCACCTCGGCCAGCAGCGACCATACCATGGGTCGGAATAGGCCGCCGAACACGTCGGCACGCCAGCCCGGCCCTTGGTCGCCACGGCGCTTGGTCGTCCGCCGAGTTGTTTTGGGGCACACGCACGGACCGAGGCACGGAATCGCCAAACCGTGCATGCAACTGCGTATTCCGTGTGTTCAAACGCATGGTACTGGCCTACAGTAGGCAGCAGGCGAGGCGCTCGCCGGAACGGCAAAGGAGGATCGGCAATGGCGGACCAAGACAACGTGCAGGTGGCGCGGCAGGCGTACGCGGCGTTCGGCCGAGGGGACATTGCCAGCGTACTGGAGAATTGCGCGGAAGACATCGAATGGGTAACCGCGGAGTCGACGGTGCTGCCCTGGGCGGGGACGCGCCGGGGGAAGGCGGCGGTCGAGGAGTATTTCCGCATCCTCGGGCAGCACGTCGAGTTTCAGCGGTTCGAGCCCTACGAGTTTATCGCGCAGAGAGACAAGGTGGTCGTGCTGATCCACGACGCGGGCGTGATGCGCACCAGCGGTCGGACGTATACCTCCGAGGACATCCACGTCTCGACCTACCGAGACGGCAAGGTGGTGCGGTTCCAGGCGTACGGCGACACCGCCGCGTTCGTCGCCGCCTATCAAGGAACCTAAGCGACCGGGTGGTCGCGGCGATGGCGCAGGGCCATCGGCGCGCCGTCGCCGAATCAGCCGGTGGCGGACGTTGGCGTGCGCAATGGTACCGAGAAGGAGGAGACGCGTGTCAGTTGAAGAGCAGACGGCCCTTTTCCGCGGCGTGACCGCGGAAGTGAAGAACGGACCCACCCGGATGACAACCCAGCAGCGTGAGCGCGACGCGATCTATGTGATGGGGCGCACCGACCACGAGTCGCGGCGCCTGGAGCTGCAAGACGGACTGTTCAACGCGTGGACGCGCGGACTCTTCGCGCGGGCGGGCATCGGGCCGGGCATGCACGTGCTCGACGTGGGGTCAGGCACGGGCGCGGTGGCGCGCCTGGCGGCTGAGCTTGTCGGCGAGCAGGGCAGCGTGACTGGCGTCGACCTCAACCCGGCCATCCTGGAGACCGCGCGCCCAGGCGGCCGCCGCCGGCCTCGGTAACGTCTCGTTCCTGTCCGGCGACATCCGCGAGATGGCCCTCCCGGACGACTTCGACGCCGTGGTGGGCCGCTATATCCTGATGTATTTGGGCAACCCGGCCCAGACGCTGCGCGTCGCGGCGAGCCATGTCCGGCCGGGAGGGGTCGTCGCCTTCGAGGAGCGTGACTGGACGCTGCGACCACTGTCGACGCCGTCGTCGCCGCTGCTGGACCGCATGCACGAGTGGTGGTATGAGTTGACCCGACGCGCTGGCGTGGAGCTGGCGATGGGGTTCAAGCTGCGCGGGGCGTTTCTGGCGGCCGGGCTGCCCGAGCCCCGGCTGCACCTGGACGGCCAGATCGGCGGCGGGACAGAGTGGGCAGGCTACGGCTATTTGATCGAGAGCATGCGCAGTATCCTGCCGATGATCCTGCGGTTCGGCATCGCCACCGAGGAGGAGGTCGGCATCGAGACTCTGGAGCAGCGCCTCCGCGAGGAGGTGACAGCCCAGGACGGCGTCGTGATGTTGGCGACGGATGTCGGCGCCTGGACCCCCACGGCCTGAGGGTAACACGGGAATCAGCGTTCTGGCGAGGGCGTCGCGGCCAAGGAGCGCGTCGCAGCGTAGCGCACTGCGGGCGGGCGTCAAACGCCATTTCCCGCGTGTACGCGGCTTCGTACACGTAGCCTGCTGCTTCAGCGGCAGGCGAACTAGCGACGAAACGAATGAAGGAAGCCCAGGCAATGAGCACACCGACCCGCAACGACGCCTACGCCATCGAGGTGAACCAAGTCGAGCTTGATCGCCTTCTCCTGCTCGGGGAGCTCTACAACCCGTTTGTGCCCGACGGCTTCCGGCGGACGAGCGTCGGCCCTGGCGGCAAGGTCATCGATGTCGGCTGTGGCGCGATCGGCGCGCTGCCCGCCCTCTGCGCCATCGTCGGACCACAAGGAGTCGTCGTTGGTCTCGACATGGATGAACGCAGCCTGGGGCTCGCCCGCCAGATCCTCGAGCGGCAGAATCGGGCGCAGGTGCAACTCGTTTGCGGCAACATCAATGACTTGGACCCAGCCGCACTCTGCCCGCCCGGACCATTCGACGCGGCGTTCTGCCGGCTCTTCCTCATGCATCAGCCGGACCCGGTGGCAACCGTGCGTCGCATGGCCGCGTTGGTCCATCCCGGCGGCTACCTCATCGCCCACGAATACCTCTACAATGGCGCGCATCAATCGGTACCTGCGGTGCCTGCCATTAACGCCACACAGGACATGTGGGCGCGCACGATGCGGGCACGCGGCGCATCGCCGGATGTCGGTACACAGTTCACCGCGGTGTGCGCCGCCGCCGGCCTGCGCGAAGTGGATCAGCACGGGTGGTTCTCCAATCGTGCCGCATCCCCCGCAGTGTCCCTCGCTGGGGTCCGGGCCACGACGATCAGCTACCGGGCCGCGATAATGGAGACGGGGACCGCGACGGCGGCGGAGATTGACGCGCTGAACCAGGAGCTGGAGGAAGCCGAGAAGCAACAGTATGATCTGCTCGTGATCGGGGACTTCATGGAACTGGTCGCGCAGGTGCCGGAGGGGAATGCACGACCTCTGATGGCGAACGGCGTCGGCGGGCGTCGGGACAAGTGGGAGACCAGAGTCGGTGGAGCAACGTCAGGCCCGTCGCGTCGCTCGCCTGGCCCAGAGACGAACCAATCACGCCGGGAGGCTGTCGCCGCGCCGGCCGCGGCGCTCTCGGGCGTGATCGGCGCGGCGGTGGGCTCGCGGGCCATCCTGCCCTTCGGCGCGCTGGAGCGCCTGCCGGGGACCGGGAAGCTCAAGCGCTTCCTCCCGTTGCCGTAGGAAGGAGGACCGCCGTGAACGCTTGACTCGCCGGGCGCTGCGAAACGCAGTGCCCGGCGCCCAGCCGTTGGCACGTGGCGCATTTTTGTCTGCGTCCGTCGTTCGAGAAAAGGAGTTTACCCATGTTCGTCCGTATCACGTTCTACCGCTACGACACTGCTCGGGAGCAGGAGGCGGTGCAGCTTACCGAGCAGCAGCTGATCCCAGCGTTCCGGCAGTTGCCGGGCTTCCGGCGTTACACCGGCGCCCTGGACCACCAGGCGGGACGCGGGGTGAGCCTCACCGAATGGGATGACCTGCAGCACGCGCAAGGGCTGCGGGAGGGGATCGGTCCCGCACTGATGCAGGCGATCGCCGATGCAGGAGTTCAGCTCGAAGCCCCCCAGTTCTACGAGGTCGTCGCCCAGGCCTAGCCTTCGGGACCCATTCCCGGCCTCGTTCGCCGGTCGCCAGGTTGGGCGTGCCCGGCGCACCAGCAACTCGCCGGCCGGCGGGCGGGGCGCGGGGCACCAGGAAAGCGTGGCCATGTTGCATAGTATTGGATCCGGACAGGCTCGCGGCGTCCCGGCCGGCGATGCGGTCTTGGGGGTGCGCCCGTCGCGGGTGGTGCGAACCGTTCCGGGCATAGGGATATAGGCATGAAGATCACCGCCGTCGTTCGCGAGCCCGCGCGACCCTTTTTTCGATCGAGGACTTGGATCTCGACGAGCCTCGGGACGACGAGATCCTCGTACGCCTCGTCGCCACCGGGGTCTGCCACACTGATCTGAGCGGCCGCGACCGCTGGACTGGCCCGCCGCCGGTGGTCTTCGGGCACGAGGGGGCCGGGCTGGTCGAGCGCGTGGGCCAGCGGGTCTCCCGCGTCGCGCCCGGCGACCACGTCGTCCTGACGTTCCTGTCGTGCGGCGCCTGCACCAATTGTGTGCGTGGTCTGCCCAGCTACTGTTTGAGTTTTCCCACCCTCAATTTGGCCTGCACGCGTCCAGACGGCTCAACCAGCCTGAAGCAAGCCGACCAGGCCGTGTTCGGCCGATTCTTCGGTCAGTCCTCCTTGGCCACGTATGCCCTGGCCGCGGAACGCAACGCGGTGAAGGTCCGCCGGGACGTCCCGCTCGAGCTGCTGGGGCCGCTCGGCTGTGGAATCCAAACCGGCGCGGGCGCGGTGCTCAACGCCCTGCGCCCGCGTGCGGGGAGTTCGCTCGTCGTCTTCGGGACCGGCTCGGTGGGGATGATCGCCATCATGGCGGCCGTCGTGGCCGGCTGCACGACGATCATCGCGGTCGACCTGCGGCCGGGCCGACTGGCGCTGGCGCGGGAGCTGGGTGCGACCCACCAGATCGCCGCGAGCGACGCCGACATCGGCGACGTCATCCGATCGCTGACCTCGGGAGGCGCCGACTTTGCCCTGGACACCACCAGCCGCCCCGAGGTCATTCGTCAGGCCGTCGACGCGCTGCGGACGACGGGCACGTGCGGGGTGATCGGCGCCGCCCCACCCGGGACCGAGTTGACCCTGTCTTATGGTTCGGTCCTCATGGGGCGGACGATTCGGGGGATCCTGGAAGGTGATAGCATCCCAGAACTCTTCATCCCGAGCTTGATCGACCTCTACCTCCAGGGACGCTTCCCGTTCGATCGGCTCATCGCCTCCTACCCGTTTAGCCAGATCAACAAGGCGGCCGCGGCCTCGGAACGCGGGGACGTGGTGAAGCCCGTACTCCGGATGGACGGCGGTCGTTGAACGAGTAGTGCTGGCTCCCCCCGAGCGGGGCAGACGGGCCGGCATGTCCCCTTGTGGTGGCGACCGAGGGCGCTGGCCCGAGCGACAATCCACGCTCGGGCCTGGAGTCTCCTCAGTTTGAACCGGCGGGCACGATGTTGTGGTTGACGCGGAAGAAGTTGGTCGGGTCGTAGCGGCGCTTGATGGCAGCCAGGCGCGCGTACTTGGTGGCGCCGTACACCTCTTTGACCCGCTCCTGCTCGCTTTCGTTCATGTAGTTCACGTACTCGGCCGCCGTGGCGAAGGGCTCCACCGCGGCGGCGGAGGCGCGGGCCCATGCGATGTGGCCCTCCGCCTGAGTGGGGTCGGCCCAGCGGGCGACAATCAGGACGTTGTGGCGCCCCTCGCGCAGGTTGAAGGCGGTGGCGTCGGGGTCGCGGGCGGTGACGTCCCCTCCGAACTCCTCGAGCACCGTCAGACAGTGGTGTGAGGGCGCCTGGGCGAAATGCGCGGCGATGGCGTCGATCGCCGCGTCGGGCAGGTCGCGCAGGAAGTGGGACTTCCAGTAGTTGTGCAGCCCGACCGGGAAGGATGCGTCCAGCATCGTCTGGAGTTGGCGGTAGGCCATCGGTTGCACGTGGTCGGCGAGGGGCGGCCCGAAACGGCGGATGGGAGCCAAGGCCCGCTCCGCCGCCTCGCCCGTCCCGTTATAGAAGGGGAGGAGCGCCGCTGCCGGTTGCCCTTCCGGCGTATAGAGGAGCCCTGCCAGCAGGCTCATCTCCGGCGGGGCGTCGCGCATGGTGTCGCGGGCGAGCCGGTAGACCTCCCGCGCCCGCTCTATCGGGTGGATCAGCATCCCCGCCGTTACCTGGCCGACCGGGTGCAGGCGGTACTCGAAAGCGGTAACGACGCCAAAGTTCGCCCCGGCGCCCCGGATCCCCCAGAAGAGGTCCGGGTGGGCCGTCTCGCTGGCGGTGAGGAAGCTGCCATCGGCCGTGACCAGATCGACGGAGAGGAGATTATCCGAGGCCGTCCCGTGCTGGCGCATCAGCCAGCCGACGCCGCCGCCGAGGGTTAGGCCAGCGATGCCGGTCATGGAGACCGTGCCGCCGGTGGTCGCCAGGCCGAAGGCCTGGGTCTCCCGGTCGAAATCGGCGTAGGTGGCGCCGCCCTCGGCGCGTGCCGTCCGCGCCACCGGGTCGACGCGAATGCTCTTCATGCGGGAGAGGTCGATCACCAGCCCGCCATCGCACATTGACTTGCCGGCGACGTTGTGGCCGCCGCCGCGGACGGCCACGAGGAAGTCGCGTTCGCGGGCAAAGTTGACCGCCGCGATGACGTCGGCGACCCCGGCGCAGCGGGCGATGAGCGCCGGGCGTTTGTCGATCATGGCGTTGAAAACCTGGCGGGCGGCGGCGTAGCCGGCGTCCGCCGGCGTCAGCACTTCTCCACTGTGGCTCGCCCGCAACCCCTGGATTGCCGCCGCGTCGAGCGACGCGACACCCATGCCGGTTACCGATTCCTGGACGACCATTGCTCCTCCTGCTCAAATGGCGCCGCGGCGCGTCAAGCCCCGTACACGCGGCGCGTCAAACGCGGATATCGGGCTGCCACGCTAGCCGCCGGCGAACGACCGGTCGAGCGTCACGGTGCAACGCCTCCAGCGATCCGCGGCGAGCAAGCGAGGCGACCGGCGGCAGTATACCAGGCGGCGATTGGGCCTGCCGGCCAGCGCAGTCGCGGCGCCACTTGCCGGTTGCCGGCGGACGAATCTCGAGGGTTAGCGCCGCCAACGTGGGATCCCTGCCCTGTCTATCGCGCTGGGGTCTGAAACAACCGATGGTTATTCCCCAATGTGCTTTTGGGATTGATGCACGGCGCGACACACGGTTTTCGCGATACCGTGCATGAAACTGCGTATTCCGTGTGGTCGCGGCGCCGGGTTTGCCCTACGCTGTCTCCCAGGCAGCGCGGTATGACGCCGTCGAGGGCGACGCGCTCGCCGGTGATTCGCGGCAGCGCGAGGGAAGGAGAAAGGCCCGGATCGCGGCGGCGAGCAGTCGCGGAACGGGGGCGGTCGCGCGGTGGCCGGCACGGCGCTCGCCGGCGATGGCGTCACCGAATGGCGCTCGTCTGATAAGAAGCGCCATCGACGGGTGCGAACGTGAAGTCGAAGGAGGCAAGGGAACGTGGCAACGGCAGCGCTGGTGATCCAATGGGGCCGGATGGCCCGGGCCCGCGAGCAGCAGGCGCTTCGGGTCTGGGGGGAAGTTGTTCAGTATTGGCAACGGCTGCAGGAGCAGGGGCAGACCGCGTGCGACCCGACCCGAGCCGTGATTGGCTCGCCCTGAACATCCGGGAGAAGCCGCCCACTTGCCTACGAGGCGGGGCGATCTTCCCGGTCGAGCACGACCAGTGGATGGTGACACTCGCCGGCTACGGGAAGGACTACCCGCCAACCGAGGAGGAGGGCTTCCTCGCCTTCGCCAGGAGCCTGCGCACAACGGCGCTCTACGACGCGATCAAGGATGCCGAGCCGCTGTCGCCAATCCACAGCACGCGCAGCTCGGCGAACGTTGTCCACCACTACGAAGAAATGGCGACCTGGCCGGCCGGCCTGGTCGCCACCGGCGACGCGGCCTGCGCCTTCAACCCGGTCTATGGACAGGGCATGACCACGGCCACGCTGGGGGCGGCGCTGCTGGGCGACTGCCTTTGCCAGCAACGTCAGGAATCAGGCAACGTCCTGGATGGACTCGGGCAGCGTGGCTCCTCGCCACCGGCGCGGACGTGCCGGTGCCCGGGGCGGAAGGACCCAAGCCCGGTCCCGAGGCGGAGACCATGTATCGCTACATGGATCGCGTCCTGCGCCTGACGACGCATGATCCGGCGGTGGGGCTGAAGTTGACGGAAGTGCTGAGTCTGCTGACGCCGCCGGCGCTCTTCCAGCCCTGGATCGTTGCCCGGGTCTTCTGCCTGCCGGTAGAGGTAACGCCGTCAGCACGAGCCGACGAGCGGCTGATAGCCGCCGCCGCGTGAAGCTACTCCGTAAGGTAGCCGGTAACAGGTGATGAGGGTGGCGGCCCCGAGGCCTAACGGAGAGAACGCTCCCTTGGCCCGCGGCCGCCATCATTACCGGCCGCCGTCTCGCTCGTCCAGCAACCGGTGCAGGCGCGCCAGCTCCGCCTCCAGGTCGGCCGCGCGCGCTTGGGCCGCCTGGGCCTGCACTTCGGCCGCGCGAGCTTGCGCCTCTGCCGCTTGTTGCTGCGCTTCCGCCTCCCGCGCCTCTGCCCGTGCCCGGTCGGCGTCGGTCAGGGCGGCGCGCGCTTGCTCTGCCGCTGCCTGGGCCTGCGCCTCGGCCGCCCAGGCGCGGGCCTGCGCCTCTCGCGCCTCCCGTTCCGCCGTCAGCCGGCGTTGCTCGCTCTCCTTCGGCGTCGGCAGCAGCTCGCCCGTCGCCAGGTCCACCACCCGCACCCCGTTATCGTGGACCGTGAAGCCGAACGGGACCAGCCGGCTGCGCAACACGCCGTCGGCGTCCGCCAGCTCTGCCGGCAGGTCGGCGCCCGCCTCCAGCCGGAAGCGCTGTAGTCGCGGATGCTCGTCGGCGAACTTCCCCGACGGGTCTGCAACCACGTACTCCCGCACGCCCTCTTTGGCGTACCAGCGCACCTTCTCGTCCAGATCGCTGTTCTCCTCCGAGCTCGGCGACAGTATCTCGATCACCAGGTCCGGGGCCTTGCCTTCGTCGGGAATGATGTAGCGCTCCCGGACCAAGTCCTCGACGCCCAGCGCCACCAGCACGTCCGGCTCCTTGTAGTCCCGGAGACTGCGGGGGTTGCGATGCACCCGCAACTCCGCCGCGACGAAACAGTCGGGACCGGACAGGCGGGTGTTGAGGGCGTGGTAGATGGCGTCGATGGTGAGACGATGGTCTTGTCCCGCCAACGGCTCGTCCTGCTCCTCGGAATCCACGTAGGTGGGATCAAGCAAGGGCGAGGATACCAGCCGTGGTGGGTACACGCTCATGGCAACCTCCTTCGCGTCACCCAAGCCTAGCATGGCGGGTGCGCGACGTTTCCCTATAGCGCGCGCGAGGGGCACGTCCATCGGCCGTGTTCCCTTGCCCACGCCGTTCCACCGAACGATAATAGCGGCCAACACCGCAACGCAAGTCCCTGGAAGGGGAGGCGCCCCGTGTGAATGACGTTGAAGACACGGACTTCGCGGCGCTGCTTCGTCGCTACCGAGGCGAGGCCGGCCTCACCCAGGAAGCGCTGGCGGAGCGAGCCGGGTTGGGCCAGCGCACCGTGCAGGATCTCGAGCGGAACCTTGCCCAACCTCGCCCGGACACGCTCCATCGCCTCAGTCGCGCGCTCGCGCTCGCCCCCGTCCAACGCGCCCGCTTCGAGCTCGCCGGCCAGTCGTCGCGACTCGGCCGCCTCGACGTGGTGGCCGGTGAACGGGCCAGGCGAGCGGGCAGCAGCGCGCCTGCGCGCCTCCCGGCGACGTTGCGCTTTGTGGCTGGCGCGCGACCGCTGGCGACGGGAGGCGGGACAGCCCCTGCTCGCAACAACCTCCCGGCGCCGCCAACGCCGCTCATCGGCCGTGAACAGGAGTTGGCGGCCGTGCGCCAACAACTGCAACGGACGGAGGTGCGCCTGCTCACCATGACCGGTCCGGGCGGCGTCGGCAAGACCCGTCTCGCCCTGGAAGCCGCCGGCATGGCGCTGCCTGGCTTTCCCGATGGCGTGTACTTTGTGTCGCTGGCCCCGATTCGCGACGCCGCGCTGGTCCTTTCCGCCATCGGTCAGACGTTGCACGTGCAGGAAGAAGGCAGCCGGCCAATGGTGGATCGCGTCGCCGACGCCCTGCGCGACAAGCGGATGTTGTTGGTGCTGGATAATTTCGAGCACGTGCTGGCCGCCACTCCCGCCATCGCCGCGCTGCTCGCCTCCGCGCGGGCGTTCAAGGTGCTCGTCACGAGCCGGGCGCCCCTCCACGTGCGCGGCGAATATGACTTTCCGGTGCCTCCGCTGACCGTTCCCGATACCAGGCGCCTGCCGGCCCTGGACGAGCTCGGCCAGTTCGAGGCGGTGCGGCTGTTCATCGAGCGCGCCCTGGCGGCCCAGCCGGACTTCACCCTGACCAGCCGAAATGCGCCGGTCGTGGCCGGCATTTGCGGGCGATTGGACGGGCTTCCCCTTGCCATAGAACTGGCGGCGGCGCGCCTCCGCTTGCTCTCGCCGGAGGCGCTCCTGGCTCGCTTGGAGCACCGGCTGCCCCTCCTCACCGGCGGCCCTCAGGATCTTCCGGAGCGGCAGCGGGCGTTGCGCGCGACCATCGACTGGAGCTACAACCTGCTGACCCTGGATGAGCAGGCGATGTTCCGCCATCTGGCCGTCTTCGCCAGCGGCTTCACGCTGTCGGCCGCCGAGGCCGTGGCGGGGGATGAGGGGACGGGACGAGGGGATGAGGTGGTCACGAGATCAGGAGATGAGGAGATTGGCTCCAGTCCTCATCTCGATGTCCCCTCATCTCCTCGTCCCCTCATCACCCCATTTCTCGTCCTGGATCGCCTGGAGTCGCTGGTAGAGAAGAGTCTGTTGCGCGTCGAGGCGGGGGCCGGTGACGAGCCACGGTTTCGCATGTTGGAGACGATCCGCGAGTATGCCGTCGAGCAGCTTTTGGCCGGAAGTGAAGCCGACGCTATCCGCGATCGGCACCTGCACCACTATCTGGCGCTGGCGGAGCAGGCGCAACGAGACCTGCTCGGAACACGCCATGCCGAGTGGGCAGCCCCGGTGGAACGGGCAGCGGAGCTAGAGAATCTCCGGGCCGCCCTGACCTGGAGTCAGACGCGCGTCCACACGGTGGCGGGCGACAAAGGGACGGAGACGGCGCTGCGACTGGCGGCCGCCTTGTGGGGATTCTGGGGAGCGTACGGGTTGGCGCAGGAAGGACAGCGCTGGTTGATGGAAGCCCTCGCGCTCGCCGATGCAGCGGCGGCCAGCGGCGCTCCTCGGTCGACGCCCGGACGGGCGAAGGCGCTCCACGGCGCCGGGATGCTGGCCAGCAATCAAGACTCCGCCAGTGCCCGCGCCTACCTCGAATCCAGCCTCGCTATTTGCCGGTCGCTGGGGGACCGGCACGGCTGCGCGGCGGCGCTGGAGGGGTTGGGGATCATCGCCCAGCAGAGCGATCACAACCATGCGGCGGCCCGCGCCTTGTTCGCGGAAGCGCTGTCGCTCCTCCGCTCCTCCGGCGATCACATCGGGCTTGTCCGGCTGCTCAATCAGTTGGGCTGGCTCGCCATGCGACGCGGCGACAACGCCGAGGCGGCAGCGTTGCTGCAGGAGTGTGTGGCGTTGGCGCGCTCGGCGGATGAGCAGCACGAGGTCGGCCGGGGCTTCCTGCGGCTCGGGGAGTTGGCCCAGGAGCGGGGCGACTTGGCCCAGGCGGCCGCGTTCCACCAGGAAGGCCTGGCGGCGCACCGGGCCGCCGGCGATGAGGACGGGATCGCCTACTCGCTGCACCACCTGGCGGAGGTCGCCCGGCTGCGTGGCCGGTACGACCAGGCCATTCCGCTGTACGAGGAGGGCCTTACCATCTTCCGCCGCGACCCGGCCTCCGTGTGGATCATCGCCCGGTCCCAGCAAGGGTTAGGTGACGCCTACCTGCAGCAGGGTGACCGGGCGCGGGCGGTGGCGCTCTTCCGAGCCAGCCTGGAATTCTTCGGCCGGTCGGCGAACCAGCGCCTGGTCGCCGTAAGCCTGACCGGCATGGCGGCGGTAGCGCGGGCTGGCGGATTGCACGATCGTTCCGCGCGGTTGCTCGGCGCCGTTGCCGCGCTCCTCCACAGGGAAAACCTGCGTCTTCCCGCCGCCGACCAGACGGCCTACGAACGCGAGATCGCCTTGCTCAACCCGCACCTGGACGAGCCGTCGATTACCCAGGCCTGGTCCTGTGGTCAAGCGCTGACGCTGGAGCAGGCCATAGCGGAGGCGCTGGACGACGAGCCGGGGATGTACTGGCAATACGGTTGAGATAACGCGAGCGAAACCGGGCGGTGCGAGGCCGGGGCCGCGATTGCAATCGGCGGCTGCGTCGTGCTTGCACCGCTGACGCGGCCCCGGGCGTGACCACGTCCAGCAGCGCGACCCTAACTGAACCGTGTTGAGGCTGAAGGTGAACCGGCATCGCGTATGATGAAGCAATTAGAGGGGCCGCGTTCGAACGGGAATCCTGCGAGCGTGACGACCGGCGAAGGGTGGTCATGCATGGCGCGCCTCACGACGGAGGCGGTAGCACGCTGCGACGACCTGGTCGACCGGCTGGCCGTCTACGACGTGCAGTACCTGACCGGCGGGAGCATCTGGGACGGACGCGCCACACCTTACGCGCCCCGCTCTCCCGTCGCCTAGCCGGCGGCCCGCTTGACCAACTCCGCGAACTCATCCTCCGTGTAGGCCCGCATCGTCTCGGTGCGCACGTTGCCAAGCTGCCCCACCTTGAGCATCAGCGCCGACATGGCCGCGTCGTCCGGGGCCTCGATGCGCGTGGCGATGTCGTAGCGACCCATCGTGAAGAAGACGCCATGTACCGTGCATCCCATCTCACCTGCCGCCTGCCTAAACGCCGCGGCCCGGCGCGGGCTCTCGCCGAGATTCTTGATTCCCTGATCAGTCCAGTTGATCATCGCGATGTACTGCGGCATGTGCGTCTCCTTTTCTTGGGCGGGCGGTCGCCCACCAGACGATACAGTAGCACGCGGGACATGGAAGCTGATGCCATTCTAACCCCGAACCCGGCATGCTGTCCAATCGCGCCCGTATCCCTCAGCGAGAAACAGAGGAGCTTAGCGTCGCCGTAGGCGTTACATGCAATGCACAGTTCGCGCCCATCCTCCCGTTGGCGTTCCTCCTCTCCGTGGTACGGCAAGTGGCGGATCGTCTTGGCGTTCCCGACGTGTCGACCGACTGGCGGGAGACGATCGAGCGGCTGCGACCCGACATCGTTGCGATCGCCACGCCGGCGGCCCTGCGCGGGCCGGTCGTCGAGGCGGCGGTCGCCGTCGGCGTCCACGTCCTCTGCGAGAAGCCGCTCGCTGTGACCGGCGAGGAGGCGGGGCGGCTGTACGGGCTGGTCAAGGACGCCGGCATCAAGCACGCCTACGCCGCGACGCACCGCTACGGCCCTTCCACCCAATGGCTTGCTGAGCTGGTGCGCGACAGCGCGATTGGGACGCTCGACGAGATTGTCAGCACCGTGCGTACGGGGCCGGTGAGCATCCTGCCGTGGAGTTGGGCCTCCAGGGTCGCGGACGGCGGCGGGCTGCTCAACAACGGCCTCCCCCACGCGCTGGGCATCCTGTCGGACATTGCAGGAGGGGAGCTGCTGCGCGTGACTGGGACAGCCCGCGGGCACCTTGATCACGCGCCGGTTGTGTCGGACTTGCACGATTTCCGGGAGGGGCGACACCTCCGCCTGACGCCCGAGGAGGCCGCCAGGTACGCCCAACGGCCCGTCGACGCCGACGACGCCTTCACCGCGATCATGGAGTTCGCGACGCCGAACGGGCGCGTGACGGCGACGAGCGTGGTAGGCCCCGGTCTGCCGGTCGCGGATGAGGCCGCCGGCTTCCGGCTCTATGGCAGCGGCGGGACGCTGATCGCCAGGGGCGTCCTCGACTACGACGTGTCGCGTATTCGTGCGTTCGGGGAAGCGCCGGAGCCCCTGCCGGTGCCCCAGCGGCTGCTCGACGAGCTTCCCAACGTCGGTGACAACGTGCAGAACAAATGGTGCGCGCTGGCCCGCGACTTCGTGGCCGACATCCGCGGAGAAGCGTTCCGGCCTTACCTCACGTTCCGCGATGGTTGGCGCTATCAGGTCGCCGTCGACACTATCCGCTCGGGCCAGGGCTGGCGCGACCTTCCCGGGTCGGACGAGCGGCGCCATGTACAGGTGCTGGCGAGGCGCACGCCAGCCGGACGCGTCGGGATGGATCAGCCCCGGAGCGCCAGCGAGTGGCGACACGGCGAGGCTCGCTATCGCGCGAGCGCCTCCGCCGTTTCTAGGAAGGGTCGGCCGACATCCCCAGCGCCGAGCTGAAGCGCGTAGAGGCCGGTGGACACGCGCTCAAGGAACCCCCACTCCCAAATCGCGGTCTCGTCGACGCCGGTGTGGGCTGCCAGCAGCGCGCAATAGCGGTGGGTAAGCGCGAGTGCGTCCCCTGCGAGCAACTGGGTGCACCAGTCGCGAAGGACGACGCCGAGGTCGTACGCGGGGTCGGCCAGGAAGCCGTTGGGGTCCACGAAGACGAAGCCTGATTCCGCTCCAGGCCGAGCGGCCATCACCTGCAGTGCGTTGCCGTGATGTGGATCCCCGTGGACGACGACGCACCGGTCGAGGTCGAAGGCGGCGGCGCGTCGTTCGGCGAACCGCAGCGCCCGGGTCACGACGCGCTCCGAGCAAGGGCGACCGAGATCCTCCCAGAGCCGGTTGACCAGCTCACCCAGTGTTCGCGCCTTCTCATCCTCAGGTGCGATCGTGAGGCCGACGGGTCGCGGCGCGCGCCAGGCCTGGCGCAGCGTCTCACAGAGCGCCTCGATCTTCCGTTCGGGGGACATGTGGAGGTCGGCCATCGAGGCGCCAAGGGCCTCCTGAAGCATCGCGTACTGCTCGATGTCATGGGCGAGGAGGCGCACGTACCCACGTCCCTGAGCACTGGCGATCGTCCGCACCTGGCACGCGAAGTTGAGATCGGGGATGGCAAGTTGGTAGGTAGCCGGCTTCAGCCGGGTTCAAAACTGTTAGCCCGACGGTTCAGCGTCGGGAGCCGTCCATGGACGGCCTACCCCAGGCATTGGCAAGCGACAACAAGGCAGAGCAGCCGACCGGATGTCGTAGGGCAGGTGGTCTCTCCCCACTGCTTGGGGGCCCCTAACCCTTTGGCGGCCACATTAATCGTGTTGATCGTGGCGCGCGGGCCATGTTGGCCATGCCCAAAGGTGCCACTGGCTTCCCATTCGTGCCCGGGGCGTCACAGGCAGTAGAATGACAACAGCGCAAGGGAGAGACAGCGATGGATCGAGCAGCCCTCGTCGCGGAGCTGGAGCGGATTGCCGGCAAGGCTGGCGTGATCTCTCGTCCCGATGAGCTGATGGTGTACGAGTACGACGGCTCGCTGGATACCCACGCGCCGTCGGTTGTCGTCTTCCCGGAAACGACCGGGCAGGTGGCCCAGGTCGTCCGTCTGGCCTATCAGGAGGGGCTTCCGGTCGTGCCGCGCGGCGCCGGCACCGGCCTCTCCGGCGGCGCCGTGCCCATCTGCGGCGGGATCGTGGTCGGTACCGCGCGCATGAACCGCGTCCTCTCGGTCGACTACGCCAACCGGCGCGCTGTCGTGCAGCCGGGCGTCATCAACTACGAGCTCACCCATCAGACCGAGCGGCACGGTTACTTCTACGCGCCCGATCCGTCCAGCCAGAAGGTTTGCACCATCGGCGGCAATGTGGCGGAAAACTCCGGCGGGCCGCACTGCCTCTCCTACGGCGCTACCACCAACCACATCCTAGACTTGGAATTGGTGCTGCCGACGGGCGAGATCATCCATACCGCGGGGCCGGCCGGAGAGCCGCAAGGGCTGGACCTGACCGGCGTCGTCGTCGGTTCGGAGGGCACGTTCGGCATCGCGACCGCCATCACCGTCCGTCTCACTCGGCAGCCCGAGGCAATCCGAGTCTTGCTGGCTATTTTCGGCTCCATCGACGAGGCGTCCAACACGGTGTCGTCGATCATCGGCGCGGGTATCGTGCCGGCTGCCTTGGAGATGATCGACCAGCTCTGCTGCCGCGCCGTGGAGGAGGCCTACCACGCCGGCTATCCACCGGACGCCGGGGCCGTGCTGCTCGTGGAGGTGGATGGGCTAAGGGAGTCGGTCGAGGAGCTGTCAGAGCGCGTCGAGGCTATCTGCCGGCTACAAGGGGCACGGGAGATTCGCAGCGCCAGCACCCCGGCGGAGCGCGAGGCGCTCTGGCGGGGCCGCAAGGGGGCGCTCGGCGCGCTGGGGCGGCTCGCTCCCAACTATTACATTCAGGATGGCGTCGTCCCTCGTACCAAGCTGCCGGAGACGCTGCGATTTGTGGAGGAGGTCGCGCGCGACATCAACTTGCCGATTGCCAACGTCTTCCACGCCGGTGACGGCAACCTGCACCCCAACATCCTCTTCGATCGCCGCAACCCTTCCAGTGTGGAACGGACGTTGCGGGGTGGCATGGAGATCTTGCGCTTCTGCGTCGAGCAGGGCGGTGTCGTGTCGGGCGAGCACGGCATTGGGCTGGAGAAGCGGGACCACATCAGCTACCTGTTTTCCACGGAGGATTTGGCCACGATGGCCCGGCTGAAAGGCTGCTTCAACCCCCGCGCCCTCTTCAACCCCGACAAGATCTTTCCTCCGGTGCGGAGCTGTGGGGAAGTGCGCGATCAGCGCCTGGCGGCCCGCCTGGCCAAGGATGGGATCTATGCCTGCTAAGCTGACCGGCGGCGCCACGCTCGCGCGGCCGGACTTCCCGTGTGCCGTTTTGGAAGGCGACGCTTGCGCCCGCTACGCCGTTCAAGGGTGTATTCCTACGTTGGCGCTGCTTCCCGAATCCGAGGACCAGGCGGCCCAGGCGCTCGCAGCGTGCGATTCCGCCGGGCTGGCGGTAGCGCCCTGGGGCGGCGGTACCTTGCAGGCACTGGGGCATCCGCCGGAACGGCTGGACGTTGTCCTGAGCATGGAGCGCCTGGACCAAATCGTGACCTACGAGCCCGCCGACCTCACGATCTCGGTCCAGGCCGGCTGCACCTTACAGAAGCTGCAGGCGGCGCTCGGTGTTCACGGCCAAATGCTGCCATTCGACGCGGCGTATCCGCACCGCGCCACGATCGGTGGCGTCGTGGCCGCGAATCTGGCTGGTCCGCGCCGCTTCGGCCCCGGCAGCTATCGCGACCTGCTCATCGGCATCGTCGTGGCGGCGCCGGATGGCACGGTGACGAAGGGCGGTGGCCTGGTGGTCAAGAACGTGTCCGGTTATGACCTCATGAAGCTGCATCTGGGTGCGCTCGGCACGCTGGGATTGATCCTCCGCCTGAACTTCAAAGTACTCACCCAGCCGGTTGGCGAGGCGACGGCGTACGTGGCTGGGCCGCAATCGGGGCTGCTGGCGCTGTCGGCGGAGCTGGCCGGCTCGCAACTGGCGGTGGACAGCCTGGAGCTGGTTGGTCCCGGCGTACCGGCGACGGAAGACGAAGGTTGGCGGCTGGCCGTACGGCTCACCGGCTCGATCAACGGTCTGGCCCGCAAGCGGCGTGAAGTGGAGCAGATGGCCCGTGACCGGACCTTGGAACTCGACTGGAGCGAAGGCGACGCGATGCGGGCCTGGTGGCAGGCCTGCAGCAACTTCCTCGCGCCCGGGGCCGCGGTCCCAGACGAAGCGTTGCTGCGTGTGGCCACACTGCCCACGCAGCTTGGCGAGCTGATCGAGCACGTCGAGCGGCAGTGCGGCGGGGCCGGGACGGCAGCGCTGCTCGCCGCGCACGCAGGAACCGGCACGCTATTTTTCCGACTCGGGCCGGGAGCGGACGGCCTTGCGAGTACCCTTCCCGCGCTGCAGGAATCCCTAGCAGCACGTTGGGGACAGGTAACCATCCTTGCCAGTCCCCCAGATGTCCAGCGGGCGCTGGATGTGTGGGGTACCGCGCCAGTTAGCCTGCCGCTCATGCGCACGATCAAAGAGCAGTTCGACCCGAAGCGCACGCTCAACCCGGGCCGGTATGTGGGGAGGATCTAACAGAATGACAACGGCGTTGCGTCCGCCGCCAGTTCCGCACGGCTTCCGTGGCCGCGACGTGCCACCCGATGAGGTGATGGCGCGCTGTGTCCAGTGCGGCTTCTGCCTGCCGACCTGCCCGACCTACCAGCTTACCGGCAACGAGGCCTCCTCGCCGCGCGGGCGCATTCACTTGATTAGCGCGGTTGCGTCTGGGCGGCTGGAGCTGGACTCGCCGGTCTTTCAGGAGCAGATGTACCAGTGCCTCAACTGCCGCGCCTGCGAGGCGGTCTGCCCCTCCGGAGTCGCCTATGGCCGGCTCGTGGAGCCTGCTCGTGCTCAGATTGAGCGGCATCTCCCGCGCCCAGCGTGGGAGCGGCTCTTGCGAGCGGTGGTGTTCGACCACCTGTTCGGCGACATGCGCCTGTTCCGCCTGTTCTCCGTCGGCACGCTTTTCTATCAGCGCTCGGGGCTGCGCCGGCTTGCCCACGCGACCGGGCTGCTGAAGCTGCTGAGGCTGGAGCAGCAAGAGCAGCTCCTGCCGGAGATCCCTACGGAATTCGTCGTGCCGATCGGCCAGCGCTGGCTCCCGCCCGATGGCCAGGTGCGGCATCGCGTCGGCCTGTTTGCCGGCTGTATCATGAGCACGGCCTTCGCCGATACCGATCGCGCTACCGCCCGCGTGCTGACCCGCAACGGCTGCGAAGTGATTGCCGTGGCCGGGCAGGGCTGCTGCGGCGCGCTGGCCGTTCACGCCGGCGAGCCGGACACCGGCCGGGCCTGCGCCAAGCGCAATATCGTCGCTTTCGAGCAGCAAGGCCTGGAGGCTGTAATCGTCAACGCCGCCGGCTGCGGGGCGGCCCTCAAGGAGTACCCGCACCTGTTCCATGGCGACCCCGAGTGGGAGGAGCGCGCCAGGCGCTTTTCGGCGTCGGTGCGCGACGCTGCCGAGTACCTCGACCAGATCGGCATCACGCCGCCGGGGCCGCTGCCGAGAAAAGTGACCTACCAGGAGCCGTGCCACCTGGCCCACGCCCAGCGCATCACCGAAGCGCCGCGGCGTCTGCTGCGGGCGATCCCCGAGCTGCGTCTGGTCGAGATGGAGGAGTCCGCGCTCTGTTGCGGCAGTGCCGGCATCTACAACGTCACCAATCCGGGCATGTCGCAACAGTTAGCTGAGCGCAAGCTGCGCAACGCGCTGGACACCGGCGCCGACACGATCGTCTCGGCCAACCCCGGCTGCATCATGCAACTGACCGGCGGGCTACGGCAGCGGCAGTCGCCCGTACGAGTGCAACACCTGATGGATCTGCTCGACGAAGCCTATGGTGGCGCGTGAACCCGCAGCCCGTCAGCCGGCTGGAAACGCTGCTGCGCCAGGGAGTCTTCACGGTCACCGGTGAGATCGCGCCGCCCAAATCCGCCAACTCCGATTTGGTGGAGCGTGCCGCCCGGTACCTGCGCGGCGCAGTCGACGCCATCAACGTCACCGACAACCAGCGCGGACTCGCCCGCATGTCCAGCCTGGGCGCCGGGGTCATCCTGGAGCAAGCCGGCTACGAAGCGGTGGTGCAAATCACCGGACGGCACCGCAACAAGCTCGCGCTACAAGCCGATGTACTCTCGATGGCGGCGCTCGGCGTCCGGAACATTGTCGCCATGACCGGGGATTCCCCGAAGCTGGGCGATCACGCCGATGCCAAGGATGTCCTGGAGCTCAACTCCTTCCAATTGGTACGCACCGTACGAACCCTGCGTGACGAGTGTACTTTCGTCTCCGGAACGCCGCTGCGCGAGCCGCCACGGGTCTTCATCGGCGCGGTGGCCAACCCCAACATCGAGCGCGCGGTCCGGACGGGCAAGAAGATCGAGTCCGGCGCCGAGTTCATCCAGACGCAGCCCATCTTCGACATTGAGCTGTTCCGACGCTGGATGGCCGAGGCGCGGGAGCTCGGCCTCCACCGGCGGGCGTTCATTCTGGCCGGTGTCATGCTGGTCCGCTCGCCCCAGTCGGCAGCCTATATGCGCGAGCACATCAAGGGCGTGGGCATGACTGAGGCGGTGGAGCGCCGCTTGGTCCAGGCAGCGGACCCGGCCGAAGAAGGAATGCGACTCGCCGCTGAGACCATCCAGGCCGTGCGGACCGAGGAGGGCGTTGCCGGCGTCCACCTGATGTCCATCAATTGGAGCCGGGCCATCCCAAACGTGGTAGAGGCCGCTGGGCTGCTGCCGCGGCCCGAGGTGTGCAAGCCTGAGCTGACGCCATGGCCGCGCCGGTTGCGGCGGGACATTGCGGAGGAGGAATAACAGCGATGCCTCGCTACGATGCTGAGTGGATCGAAGGGATGATCGGCCCGCGTCGCGCGGCGGCCTCTCCTCCCGATCAGCTGCTGGACCTTGCCCGCATCGGGATAGATAATCGCGTTGCCGATGTTGGCTGCGGCCCCGGCTTTCTCACCTTACCGGCGGCGCGGCGTGTCGTCCCGGGAGGCGTGGTTTGGGCGTTGGATACCTCTGCGGAGATGCTCCGTCTGGTCATGTCCAGGGCCACCGAGATCGGCGTCGGCTCGCTGATCCTGCCGCTGCAGGTAACGGAGGGTACGCCGCTGGCGCTGGCCGATGGCGAGGCCGACGTCGCGCTCTGCTCTCTCGTCCTCCACGACCTCAATGAGGAGGCGCGCCATGTCCTGGCGCGCGAGCTGGTCCGCGTCACGCGGCCGGGTGGACGGATCCTGGTAGTGGAGTTGCAGCCATCGCCTGACGAGCAGCGACCCAATCGCCTCGCTCCGGACGCCTGCGCCGGCATCCTCGAGGCTGCCGGACTCCGTGCCGGCCCGGCGGTCGCGCTGGGAACGATGCCCTCGTCGCACGGGCAGGAGGGTATGTACGCGGTCGTTGGGCAGAAGAGCCCGATGTAAGCTGGTGCTGGCGCATTCGCGAGGAGGGGACCTCACCCGTTTACCGTGGGCGCGGAGAGGGAAACCGCAACGGGAGGGCGTGCAGGAACGTTGCCACGCCCACGCAGCCAGCCGCACCTCGGCCGGGCGAGAGCGGAGTGATCCGCCGCTGATATTCCGGACTATTCGTCCGAGCTCGGCCCGTCCACTTCGACATCGTGGCGCGATGCTTCCTCTTCGATGAGCTTGCGCAGCTCCAGGAGCTCGTCCACCGTCGCCAGATCCTTGGGACGTCCGGCTGCGCGCTTCATGGCGATAAGGTCATCGATATCCACGATCGGCACGGAATGGCCTCCGATCAGGGCACTGCCGGCTCGTCTTCTCGTCTCTTCGTACGGCGGCGAGCCCGGGACAGTCGCCATGCAATCGAATTCGCCATAGATGGTGACGAAGTGATAGATGTTAAACAGACCGAGAACGCCCGGATCAATGCGATGCATCGCCGCGATTGCCTCAGTCTGCCAGGGTCGTCGACGATTGGCCTGAGTCGGCTGCCCGGCGTCAGGTGGCGACCAGATATGCGCGCCAAGCCGGGCCAGCGCCTGTGCCAAGCGGAGACAATTCTCTCGCGATCGCTCAAAGAGGATGTCGGTATCGTCGGTCACGTAGCGGCTACCGTGGATTGTGGCGGCGATACCGCCGATCACGACAAAATCCACCTCGTGCTCGACGAGCACCAGCAGGAGCCGATCAGGATCGAACTGCGTCACGGCGGCTGGGTCGGAAACTGCCCCGGAGCTTCTGGAGTTGTCGCGCGGACGCGACCATGCGCCGCAGCCGCTCTTCGGGGGTGAGCGCGCGATTGCGGCGCAGCGCGGAGCGGTTCACGCCATTCGGCGTAACGTCGGCGGCGAAGGGGTTGTGTTCGTACGTCCCATCGGCCCGGAGGTCTTCCCAACGGGCTGGCGGCTCGACCTTGGGTTGCTCCGGCGTGGACATGGTAGGCGCCCCCTTCCTCCGACCAAGCTTACCACCGGGCGTGTGCCGTGCAACTGGACCGGTGAGTTGCTGCCGCTGAGGATTAGGGAAAACCCCTGGGTGAATAGGCATCTCGTGTGGCATAAGCAGAGTATTGTCGCTGGGCCGTTGTCTACGCCGGCCGCCTGCATCAACATCCGCCGAAAGGAAAGACCGTTGGATTTGTCCGCGCTTCACGAGGCGGTACGCGCCATGGTCCGGGGGAACGTCACTGGGAACGTCACTGGAACGGCGCACCAACCGGGCAGCAACGAGGAGCACTTGTCCGGGGTCGAGCGTGCGGCGCTTCGCGGGCTGCGGAGGAGACTGCGGAAGGCGCATGGCGCCGCCAGCTCCTCGGGATCAAGCGGGTCGTCCGCAGGGGGCTCGTCGCGCTGGTTGTCTGGATGGCACTGCTTGGCTGCTATGCCGTCGGCATCGATGCGCTCGTCCGGGAGATCGGAGCCTGGCCGGCGCCCCTATCCGCGGCACTGGGATCGACCCTGCTGCGGGTCGCTCTTGTCGCCGCGACGTTTCCCCTCCTGCAGCGCTGGCTGCGCCGGGCGCTGGAGCGCTGGCTCTTCCACGACGTCTACCGCTATGCGCCAACGCTGCAGCGGCTCAGCGCGGAGATCGCCGGACTCCTGGGGGTGGGCGCCATCGCGACACACGTGCTCGACCGGGTCGGTCGGACACTCGACCTGTCCTGGGCGGCGCTGACTGCTGGCACGGCGCCGCCGGTGGATGCCCACCGCTGGGGCGATTGCCCTGTTGATGGGGACCTGTTCGCGTTGCTGAACCGCAACCCTGCCGGACAGCGTCCGACAGCTGCCCAGCATCCGGGGCGGAGCGGCCAGCTGGCGCCGCTCGTCGCCGAAGGGGAGACCATCGGCGTGCTCGCCGTTGGCCCCAAGCGGCACGATGTCGAGCTGCAACCGGAGGACCAGGCGCTGCTGGCGACCCTGGCGCCGCTGGTGGCGACGGCGTTGCGCAACGCGCTGCTGGTGGATCAGTTGAAGATGCAGGTGGCAGCGCTCAACGAGCGGGAGCAGGCGCTTGCCGCGCTGAGTGGGCAGTTGCTCAACGCCCACGAGGAGGAGCGCAAGCGGATTTCCCTGGACATCCACGACGACCCGCTGGCCCGCGTCGTGCTGCTCATCCGCGACCTCGACGAGCTGGCGGACCAGCCTCGCGCCGAGCACTGCCGGCGGGCGGCGGAGGAGATCGATGAGGCGCTCAGGGCGATCTGCAACGACCTGCGTCCCCCCGAGCTGGACGACATGGGGCTGCCGGCCGGTCTGGAAAGCCTGGTGGGCGAGGTGCGGGTCCGCCGCTCAGACCTGCGCGCCGTGCTCGAGGTCGAGACCGCCGATGGGCGCTGCTTCGGGCGACTGGATCGCGGCTTGGAGACGGCGCTCTACCGCGCAGCCCAGGAAGCGCTGAACAACTGCCTCAAGCATGCCCAGGCGAGCGAGGTCAGGGTGACGCTACGGCGAGAGGGAGCGCGCATCCGGTTGCAGGTCGCGGACGATGGTCGTGGGTGCAATCCGCCGGAGAGAAAGGAGGGCGGATTGAAGGGCCTGGGGCTGCTGGGCATGCGGGAGCGCCTCCGACCCTGGGCCGGCGTCGTAGACGTCGAGCCGAACCGGCCGCACGGAACCAAGGAAGCCGGCTGCCTCAACGGGGAGGATGGGACATTGAACTCTCAGGGCTTCAACTGCCATCCGTTTGGTGTATTGTGGGTGTCAGGGTCCGAAAAAAAGCAGGTCCATCTTGCGGAGTGCGGTGAGCTGGCGACCGGAGCCGCTGTCAGCGGTGTCATAGTTGCTTCTGTCGTGACCATCATCATGGCTGCTTTAGGTGGGCGAGGGCCCCGCCGCGGCTCACGCTGGAACGCCCGCCGCACCGGGTCGCCAATGCCCGGTACGGCGACTAGTGCGGGCACGCGAGATTTCCCTCCACCCCGACGCGCCTTGTTACGGGTGGTCCCGATTGGTCAATCCCAGCGCCGTGACGGGCTGGAGGTTACGCTGATTGCTCTGGAACAATATTCCAACGGCTTCGTGCTCACCTGCACCGCCGCCTCCGCGGTTCCGCCCGTTGGCCGCTACGATCCCAGCCTTTCCTTCGTGCTCACGGACAACCGTGGCCCAGCCTGCAGCGCCGCTGGCGGCGGCACTGACCGCGGGCCTTGGCTCGATTATCACCGCTCGTGCTACCAGTTCACCCTGGCGTTCGATCCTGCCGCTCGGGAGCTGCGGGTGAAGGTAACGGCGCGGAGGCAGCGGTCAGGCGGTGGTGCCCGGTACGAGGACGACCAGTACGATTTTGCCTTCACCGTCCAGCTACAACCGAATTCGGGTCACCGCCCACGGGCCAAATGTTCTGCCTCCAGCCGTTC
>CALBSQ010000339.1 GCA_937967325.1 uncultured Chloroflexota bacterium | reverse complement strand
GCGGACAATATCGCCGCCGGTCAAACGGTGCCGGTCGTGCTCCCCGGGACGATGCTCGGCGACGCTCGTGTTGAGCGTCGCCGAGTGCGTGGCATTGAGTCCGAAGGCATGTTGTGCTCACCCAAAGAGCTAGGCCTATCGGACGACCATTCCGGCATCCTGATCCTGGAAGACGGACTGCGGCCTGGGACGCCATTGCCGGACATCCTCGGCGACACCGTGCTCGACATCTACGTCACGCCCAACCGACCAGATTGCCTCTCAATGACCGGCATCGCTCGCGAGGTCGCTGCGCTGTCGAGCCAGGCGCTTCGGATGCAATCGGCTACCGTGCGGGAGTCCGGCGCCGTCATAAATGAGTCGACAAGCGTCACCGTAGATGCCGCCGATTTGTGCCCGCGTTACGCGGCCCGCCTGATCCGCGGCGTCCGGATCGGGCCTTCGCCGGACTGGCTCAGACGGCGTGTTGAGGCGGCGGGGTCGCGATCGATCAACAATGTGGTCGACGTCAGCAACTACGTCATGCTGGAGGTGGGCCAGCCGCTGCACACGTTTGACTTCCAGCAGCTGCACGACGGCCGCATCGTCGTTCGGCGCGCGCGCGATGAGGAAGCGATCCTTACCCTGGACGGCGACGAGCGGCGCTTGACCAGTAGCATGCTGGCCATCTGCGACGCCGATCGACCGGTCGCCATCGCCGGCATCATGGGAGGCGCGGATAGCGAAGTATCCGACGCCACCACCGAAGTCCTGATCGAGTCGGCCTCCTTCGCGCCCAGCAGCATCCGGCGGACCGCGCAGGCGCTCGGCTTGCGCAGCGAGGCTTCCATGCGCTTCGAGCGCGGGATCGATCCCGCCTACGCCGGTCCGGCGCTGGATCGTGCCGCCGAGCTGATCGTTCAGGTGGCGGGCGGGGCCGTCGCCCCCGGTGTGATTGACCGCTACGCCGGTCCAGAGACCCCGCGTCGGCTTCGCTTGACCGGCCGGGACGTGTCCGACCTGCTCGGCGTACCCTACGCCGCGTCGACGGTGGAAGCCACGCTCGGCGCCCTGGGCTACGATGTCCTCGCCGCTGGCGCGGAAGTCTGGGACGTTGGTGTGCCCAGCTTCCGCCGTGACGTAACGGTGGTACCGGACCTCATCGAAGATTTGGCGCGTATCCAGGGGTACGAGGGCATCGAGCCGACACTCCCTGCCACCGCGCCACCGCCGACGAGGCCGAACCACTGGTTGTCATTTCAAAGCCAGCTCCGTGCGCTGTTCCTAGGAGCGGGCCTGACGGAGATCGTCGGCTACCCGCTCACCACCAAGGACAGCATGCGGCGCCTGTTCGCCAGCGGCCAGGATGGGGCGGGCGGCTCATCCGACGCGCTGTTGCCGTCGCTCCAGCCATGCGGCCTTGCCAGGCACGTCCCGACGGCAATAACGGTGCGCAACCCGCTGTCGGCTGAGTGGTCCAGCTTGCGTGTGACTCTGCTGGACAATGTTCTGCGCACCCTAGCTTCCAACTCCAAAGTCGTGGACGATGGCGTCCACCTATTCGAATTGGGGCGAGTGTACGCTCCTGGGCGAGACGATGGGGATGCCGAGAATCGGCCGGCTCCGGACGGGGCAACGCTTCCCTTGGAGCGCCACGCCATTGCCGTCGGCCTGGTTGGACCAGTGAACCCGCCCGGCTGGCATGAGGCGGCGCGTCCGGTCGACTTCTGGGATCTCAAGGGGGCCATCGGCGGCGCTTTCGCCAGACTCGCGATTCCCGCCCTGAGCTGGTTGCCCGGTCGGCACCCAACGCTGCATCCCGGCCGGACCGCCTGGTTGCGCTTGGGCGGGCAGATCATCGGCGTTGCGGGCGAGGTACACCCGGACAGCGCCGAAGCCTACGGCTTGTCTGGACGAGCCTATGTCGCGGAGATCGATCTGGAGTCCCTGGCCGCCTTCGCCGTGTCGGCGCCCATGGAGGCGCCATCCCGATTCCCGGCCGTGCAGCAAGACATCGCCCTCATCGTGCCGAGTGAGGCGCCTGCGGAGCGCGTGGCCGACCTGATCCGCGATGCCGCGGGACCACTGTTGCGGAACATTCGTCTCTTCGATGTGTACACTGGTGAACAAGCGGGCCCCGGTAAGAAGAGTCTCGCCTTCGCGCTCATGTTCCAGGCCCCCGACCGAACCTTAACCGTTGATGAGGTTAATCAAGCGCGGAAGCGAATCCAGGCGGAACTGGGTTCGACCATCGGCGCAACGACACGAATGGGATGAGCGATGCCCGACTGGGTTGACATCGTCGTGCCCTTGCTAATTCTGATTACGGCGCTCTGGGGTCTCGCCGCGGGCTACTGGCAAGCCCTTATAGTTTTCCTGGCATTGGTCATTGGTGTGGCCGTGGGCGCACGCTTTGACGTTCGCGCAACGGACGCTGTCGCTCGTTTCGTCACCTCACCCACCCCCCAACTGCTTCAAGCGGTCGTGTTCGTCGTGATCACGATCGTCGTAACCGCCATCGCCAGTGGGGTGCTGGGCTGGATTCTGGGCTTCGGGCGACCCACGACGCGCGCCGCCCGAGCGCTTCCTTCCACCAGACTATTCGGAGCGCTCTTCGGTCTATTGTTTGGCATCTTGTTGGTAACGGTGCTGGCGATGTCCGCTTATCTGGGCACTGGCGGAACCTTGGACCAGACGGTCCCAACCGCCGCACGCGTACGGACGGTCATGGACCAGGCCAGACTCACGCCACAGCTTTGGAGAGTGACTCACCTTACCCAGCGAGCTCTCGCCAGGGTCACCGGCCCAACCGTTCCACCCTTTGACGTTCCCTAGCCGGGCACGGCGAAAGGCATTCCGGCGCGGCCTGATGACCATGGCGGCGCTCTCGCTGGTCGCAGCCGGGATTATCGTCGTTCGGCTCCTCCTCCGCCCCCCGCCGCCTCCGCCGCAACCGCCGCTGCCGCCCGACACGGGATTGGTCCAGGTCTTGACCAGCAACACCCTGCGTGTGGCGTTGGACGCCAGTTATCCGCCTTTTGAGGTGGCGGCTGCCGGCGGCAGCGTTCACGGGTTTGACGTCGACCTGGCTCGCGCCATCGCTGATTCGCTCGGCGTGCGAGTCCAGTTCCTGAACGTGGGCTCGGACGGTCTTCCCGACGCCCTGGTGGCCGGAAAGGCGGACGTGGTCATTTCCAGCCTTCACCCGGACCCCAGAGTGCGCCTGGCCTACAGCCATTCCTATTACAACGCCGGCCAGGTACTGGTCATCCCGGACCGAGATCGGGTGACGACTGCAGTTTCCCAACTGGGCAGTCGTCCCGTCGGTGTCGAGCTAGGCAGCGACGCGGACGAATGGCTGAAGCGGCAGCAGCACTCCCAGCTCGTCGTCCGCCGCTACGATACGCTGGACGCCGCCATCTCCGACCTGGAGAGCGGTGTCACGGCCGGGGTGATTACCGACGCCCCAACTGCGGCCGATCTCATCCGCAAAGGGGCGAAGGTACGAGCAGCCGGCCAGCCGTTGACAAGCGAACCGTACGTCGTCGCCGCGGCGGCGCAGAATCTGTCACTGATCATCGCGGTCAATCACGCGCTATCTGAGCTGCAGGCCTCGGGGAAAATACAGGCGCTCGAGCGTCAGGACCTGTGACCGCCTCCACCCGATGTCCCATCTTCCAAGCCATATTGTGCCTACACTTTATCGACGATCACGACGATAAGATCGTTGACGTTGGTGCCGGTCGGTCCGGTTCGCACCAGCGCTCCGGCGGCGTCGAGCACGGAATAGGCGTCGTTGCGCTGAAGCCCGGCCTCCGCGCTGCGACCAGTCCGTGCGATAGCCTCCGGGGTGGTGAAGTCCACGATGGCGCCGGCCGCGTCGGTCGGGCCGTCACCACCGTCAGTGGCCAGGGCGCCGACGGTGAGCTGCTCCAGTCCGTCCAAGGCCAGCGCCGCGGCGAGCGCCAGCTCCTGGTCGCGGCCTCCCTTGCCGTCGCCGCGCACCGTGACCGTCGTCTCGCCGCCGGCAATCAGACAGGCGGGAGGGGAGATGGGTTGGCCGTCGGCCAGGACGGAGCGGCCAACGGCGACGAGCACGCGGGCGACCTCACGCGCCTCCCCTTGAAGGTAGCTGGTGAGCACTTGTGGCAGATAGCCTCGCTGCCGCGCCTCAACCGCCGCCGCCGTGCAGCTCTGCCCGATGCCGGCAACGACGATGGCCTGGCTGTGGGCAAAACAACTATCGCCCGGCTTTGGCGTCTCGGGCAGCTCGCTGCGGACTCCCGCCTCCAGCCGGCTGATAACTCGCCGCGGAGCCTGCTGCCGCAGCCGGTAGCGATCGAGCACCGCCAGCGCATCGGCGTACGTCGTCGGGTCTGGGACTGTCGGACCTGAAGCGATGACGTCAAGGGGATTGCCGACAACGTCGGAAAGGAGGAGCGTCAGGATCGTCGCACCGTTGGCAGCCCGCGCCAGTTGACCGCCCTTGACCGCGGAGCAGTGCTTGCGAACGGCATTGATCTCATTGATCGTGCAGCCGGCGCGTAGCAAGAGATCCGTCAGCGCCTGCTTCTCCTCCAACGTGAGCGGCGGGGCAGGCGCGACGAGGAGGGCGGACCCGCCGCCGGAGATCGGGCAGAGGATGAGATCGTCAGGTCCAGCCGTGCTGACAAGGTCGAGCAGCGAGCTGGTAGCGGTGACACCGGCTTGACTGGGAACCGGATGTGACGCCTCGACAATCTTCACGCGCCGGGTTGGCGCGATATAGCCTTCCTTGACAATGACCACACCTGCCGTGAGGCGATCGCCGACGATATCCTCGAGCTCCTGAGCCATGGCCGCCCCCGCCTTGCCGGCGCCGGCGATGAGGACGCGGTTGAAGGAGGCAAGGTCGTACTCGCGTCCATCAGCGGTGAGGCGCTGACCGTCGCGCCGCAAGTGGCGACGGATGGCCGCCCGCGGCTCCGCCGCGCGTAGCGCGGCCCGGAACAGCTCCAGCACGACGGCGCGCCGCTGCGCGGCCCGATCGAGCGCTGCCATACGTTTCATCTCCAGCCAACACGCACGCCAACGTCGAATGGTATCGTACGCTACTTGCCGACGGCGATGGGGAGGCAACAGGTGGCGCTGCTGCCCTGGGTGGAGCGAGACGTTTCGCTTCCGAGACTCACGTTGCATCTGCGCGAGCTCGCCAGTGATGGCCCCCCGCTGCTGCTGCTGCACGGACTGAGCGTCGACGGCAGCGTCTGGCAGGCAGTAAGCCGGCGGCTGTACCCGGCCCATAGCATCATCGCCGCCGACCTGCGCGGGCATGGCTACAGCGACCATCCGCATCACGGCTATGACGCGGTCGACTACGCCGCCGACGTTGCGGAGCTGCTGGATGAGATCGCCGCGGCGACCGGGCCGATCGACGTGCTCGGACATTCGCTCGGCGCTCTGGCGGCCTTGGGGGCGGCCGCCCTGCGAAGCGAGCAGGTCCGACGACTGGTGCTGGAAGAACCCCCACTTGGCGGTCCAGGTCCAACCTTGCCCTATTTGCGAGCGGTCTCGGAAGCGAAGCAGGAGGGGCACGTGGCAATCACCGCTGTGGTGCGCCGGTATCAGCCGGGGCTAGGCGACCTGATTGGCAAGGTGCAGACGGGCATGTGGGAGCGAGTCGCGCCCCAGGCCATCGGCGCGGTACTCGACCACCCGGACTCGGTGTTCACGGTGGGAGACTGGCTTGATAGGGTCACGGCGGCAACGCTGCTCATGCAGGCGGACCCGGCTGTTGATGCGCGCCTGACTACGGTTGACGCCGAACACGCGATTGGCCGCCTTCGGCAGGGACGCCTGATTCAGGTCCAAGGAGCCGGCCACGTGATTCACGCCGACCGCCTCACGGAGTTCTGTCAGGTGGTGACTGAGTTCCTCAGGGCGTGACGCCAGCATCGGCCGGTTGAGCGTCCCGCGACTCGATCTGAAACCGGTACCCGATATCCCGTTCGGTGATGATGTAGTGTGGGTGCGCCGGGTCGTCGCCGAGCTTCTCGCGAAGCCGGCGTATGTACTCCCACAAGCTCGACAAGGACCCTTCCCCGGCGGGCCAGACGCGGTCCAGGAGCGTTTGCGTAGTGAGCACATGCCCGGCATTGCCGGCAAGGAGCCAGAGTAACCGGCTTTCCGTCGGCGTCAGATGATGGCTCACATGTTCTGACTGGACCCGCCGCCGGACGAAATCCACGATCAGACCATTTCCGAGACGCAGCGTCGAGGCCATGGGATGCCCGGAGGGCCAGGCGCGCCGCATCACGCTGGCGATTCGCGCCGAAAGCTCACGCGCGCTGAACGGCTTCGTGACGTAGTCGTCGGCGATCTCGCGAAGTCCCATAACCATGACGTCCTCGTTGTCAACAGCGGTGAGCACAATCACCGGCACGTCGGCAACCTGGCGCAGCTCGCGTGCGAGGTCAAGTCCGCAACCATCAGGAAGGCGCAGGTCGACGACCATCACGTGCGGCAAGTGCTCTCGCAGGAGGCGCTGGCCGTCCAGGATGGTGGCGGCTGTCAACACATCCCAGCCCTGCGCTCGGAGGTGCATGCGAAGGGCGGTCAGCAGATCCTGGTCGTCGTCGACCAGCAGCACCAGTGGCTTGACTCGCCAGTCACCTGGCAGGATCACGTTCGATCCCGCTTGTCGCCGCGGCCGGCAACTCCACCGTGAATGTTGCGCCCTGGCCGATCGCGCTGGTCACCCACATGCGGCCGCCCATGCCGGTGGCATAGGCGTGACAGATGTACAGCCCCAGTCCTAAACCCGACGCAGACGGACGCGGATCGACCCTCCCGAAGCGCTGAAATAGCCGGCTCTGTTGCTCGGCGCTCAAGCCCGGCCCCTGGTCATTGACGTGAATGCGCACGCGTTGTTCGCCACAAACGGATACTACCTCCGCAGCTATCCGTACGGGGCTACTCCTCGGGGCGTAGCGGACGGCGTTATTGATAAGGTTCACCAGTATCTCTTCTAAGCATACCCCGTCGGCGAGGACGGGCGGCAACGATTGTGGAAGCTCGATGGCAAAGCAGGCCAGCGACTCCTGACGAAGGGCATCGTCGACGCACCCGCGGACCACCGATCCGAGGGCAACCGGCTCACATTCCACCTGCAGTTGCCCGGCACGGATGCGCGATGCGCTCAACAGATTCCGCACGATTGCGCCCAGACGAATACTGAGATGCTCGATACGCTGCAGGCTGTACTGTCGTTCCGACTCGTCCTGAACGATGTCCGGAGACAGCAATGCCTCGGCGTAGGTCCGCAAGGAGCTGACCGGGGCGCACAGCTCATGCGAGGCGAGGGCGATAAACTCTCGCTGCGTCTGGCTCGTTTGCGCGAGCTGATCCCGCGCTTGGAGCAACTCGCCGGTGAGGCGTTCAACATCGGCGGCCATGGCGTTCATCGCATCGCCAAGCTGACCCAGCTCGTCCAACCGACGAACGGGGACGCGTACGGTGAAATCGCCTTGTCCAATACGTTGCGCCGTAGCGGAGAGCTGCACGATCGGCACGCTCAAGCGACGATGGGACAACAGACCCAGGCCAACCGCCGCCAGAGTCGCCCAGGACAATCCCAGTATCGTTCTCGCGGCTCCGCTCGACTCCTGAATCGACCAGGCAACAATAAGCGTGAGGAAGGGGACGGTCGTGACCAGACTCAAGAGCACCAACTGCGTGCCAATGTTGGCGTGGAATAGGCCTCTGGGTCGAACCGACCAAAGCATAGTCACGATGGCGACCAGGCGACGCCCGATCGTCCCCACGCGCCAGAAGCGCCGACGCTGCGTCTCCCGGTCGAAACTATCGTAAACCTCGCCGATCACGCGGCAGCCTCCTCAAGTAGCCACCGTGCCCTCCGGCCACGTAGCAAGTCTGCTGCCCTGCCTGAGTTCCCGCCGCGACGGGTCTCGTGTTACGCTCTCGCTGCCCCTTCATGGCGCTGTCGGTCCAAACCCGGCCGAAACTGAGCGTTCGCCGTGCCGTGGCGCCCGGCCACTCATTGTACGGTCCGAGACGTTTTGTGTCACTTGTTGAGGTAGAGGATGTAGCCTACGGATGCCATCCGATGTCGCGAGCCGGCTCGAGGGGAGAGAGAAGGAGTTCGATGGTGGTTGTCGCGGAGAACATACCCCTGACCACGGGATTCAACGATCAGTCGACGCTGAGCCGGGTACACGCCTACCTCATTGGCGCCCTGCAACACGACGTTCAATCGCCCGGCAAGATGTTACTGGACGCCTGTCTCTATGCCGTCGGACCGCAAGGTAAGATGGTCCGTCCGGCCCTCATGCTCGAGGCCTGTCGCGCCGTCGGCGGAAATCCTGATCAGATCCTGCCGGCCATTGCGGGAACAGAGTACGGTCACACCGCCAGTTTGATTCACGATGACCTCATCGATGGTGATGCGATCCGCCGCGGCCAGGAGTCAGTCCACCGCCGCTTCGGTCCCGACTACGCCATACTCGGAGGCGACTATCTGATCTTTCAGACCTACCATTGCTTTACGCGCTGTGCAGCGCTCGGCGTCCCAGCCGATCGAGTGGTACGGGCCATCGCCCTGCTCTCGGAAACGTGCATGCACATGTGCGAGGGGCAGGCGGTCGAAACCGAACTGGTGGGAAACTGTGACGCCACGCCCGAGCTATATCTAACGGTCATCCGTCTCAAGACGGCATCGTTCCTTGCCAGTTCGGCGCAGATCGGCGCGGTCCTGGGAGGCGGCGACGAGCCAGTTGTCGAGGCGCTGGGAAGGTATGGAGAGAATCTCGGCATGGCGTTCCAGGTGATCGACGACCTCTTGTGTTACACCGAAAGCACGGAGATCATACGGAAGTCAACCAGCAGCGACCTCGGCAATCGCCGCGTTACCTTACCCATCATCTACGGCTTGGAGGGAATGACGTCGCCACAGCGCGAGTGGGTGCGTGGGCTGTTCGCGCAGCCGCGACCCGACCTGACCCTGCAGCCGCGCCTGACCGCGCTGCTAGCGACCACGGGCGCCTTGGATCGCGCGCGCCAGGTTGCGCTCAACTTTGCGCGGACTGCTCGGCTACACCTGGAGTCCTTGCCGCCCTCCGCGAGCCGACAGCAGCTCTCGGCCCTGGTCGACTTGGCCGTCCATCGTCATTCCTAATGGACGCTATGGACGCTCGGCACGCCACTGCTCGACTTACCGGCAAGCTCGTCCTGCCGCTCGGAGCGGCTATGGCCACATTGCCATCGGCTCAGACGTATGCGGTGGCCGAGGCGCTTGGCCTATTTGCTTGCGCGCTGGCTTCCGGGCGCAGGAGCGCCGCCTCGCGGAATTTTGCCTGTCTGCTGGGAGTGCCACTGTCGGCGCCGCGAGTACATCGCCTCGTGCGACTCGCCTTCCGGCACTATGGCCGGATGTCATTGGACTTCTTCTTGCTTAGCGCTCTCTCGGACGAGCTGCTCCTTTCCCGCGCCATCATCACGGGCCGGCAGCATCTCGACGAGGCCCTCACCCGGGGACATGGCGCTGTCCTGGCGCTACCGCACCTGGGCAACTGGGACCTGGCCGCCCGGATCTGTGTTGGATTGGGCTATCCGCTGACCGCGGTCGCCGAAAGCGATTGGAGCGCTGTGTTTGCGGAGCAGGCGCGCTCCGGCGCCGGTGTGCGCGTGGTGGCACGCGAGCGATCGCTCCGTCCGCTGCTGCGAGCCTTGGCCCGCAACGAGCCGGTTGCATTGGTCGCCGATGTCGTCCCGCCGGGAGGACGGGGCGTGGATGTGTCCTTCGCCGGCCAGCGAGCGACGCTGCCGGCCGGTCCTGCCCGCCTGGCAATCCACGGCGGCGCCCCCATCATTCCCTGCGCCGCGGTGGCGCTCCGCGGCGGCCGGATCGAGCTGGAAGCGACGGGCGCGATCTATAGTCCGGAGCCAGCCCGATCCGGCGCCGCGGTCGAGGTGCTGACCCAGATGATGGCGGCAGAGTTCGAGCGGCTCATTCTCCGCCGTCCGGAGCAGTGGTACGCCTTCCGTCCGCTGAGGATTGACGACCATGTTGCCTGAACTGCACCTTCGGCCGGCCGGGGCGTCGCGGGGCGCCGTTGAGGAAGCCATTCGTCGGAGTGTCCGGTTTCTCGACGCGCACCGGAAGCCCGAGGGCAGCTGGGTCGGCGAGTTGTCCAGCTCGGCGCTGGCCACCTCGATGTCGTGGGTCGCGCTGAAGCAGCACGCGGGACATCGACTTGAGGGTCGTCTCCTACAGGCAACCGAATGGCTGGCCGACACGCAGCACGGTGACGGCGGATGGGGCGACGGGATAACCGACGCCAGCACGATCAACTCGACCGCGCTGGCGACGGCCGTGCTGCACATGGCCGACGCGCGGCGCTTCCGCGATCGCCTGGCCCGAGCAATGCACTGCCTGGACAGCATGGGCGGCGTCGCCGCCATCAACGATCCTGCCAGGGCCACCCTGAGCGGCCCTTGCCGGACGGTGTGGGCGATCGCCGGTCTGGTACCTTGGCCGGAGATCCGGTCGCTCCCCGTCGAGATCTCACTGCTGCCGAAGCCGGTCCGTCGCACTGTCTCGACGACCTTTCCCGCCTTTCTGAGTCTGGCCATGCTGCACGACCGGTTTCGACCGGTTTCGCCGATCCGGCGACCGCTGCGGCGACTGTGCGCACAGCGTGGCTGCGCGTGGCTGCGACGGGCACAATGTAGCAACGGCGGGTTCGAGGAGTCGGCGTTCTTGACCTCCATCGTGGCGTTGTGCCTGCAAGCGACAGCGGCGGACGACGTGGCCAGCCGCGCCGCGGCCTATGTGGAGCAGCAACAGCGAGCGGACGGAAGCTGGCCGATCGACCGTGACCTGGAAACGTTCGACAGCGCCTTGAGCGTGATGGCCTTATCCGGTCTTGGGCGCCGGTTCGACGAGCCCTCCGATCGCGCGCTTCGCGATTGGTTCCTCGCCGCCCAATTCCGTGAGGTCTGTTTCCCTACCGGCGCGCCGCCCGGCGGCTGGGCCTGGGCCCAGCCGGGGGGCTGGCCCGACCTGGACGATACGCCAGCGGCGATACGCGCGCTGCTGCGGCTGGGCATACCGGCTACGGACCGGCGTATCCTGGATGGTATCGGCTTCCTGCGCGAGATGCAAAACCGCGACGGATCCTGGTCTACCTTTGTCAAGAACTCACCCATGCCATTCGATCGATCCTGCCCCTACATCACCGGCCACGTGCTGTCCGCCTTCGCCGAGATCGGCGGCACGGTTGGCGATCGCACCGTGGGACGGGCATTACGCTTTCTGCAGCGAGTCCAGCGTGGCGACGGCTCCTACGAGGCGATCTGGTTTCGCAATTCTGTGGCGGGAACAGCCTCGGTACTGGAAGCGTTGGTGGCGCTGCGACTTGGCGACGCTCCGATGGCGCATGGCGCCGCCTCCTGGCTCTGCAGAGCGCAGCGGTCGGACGGCAGTTGGGGTGGTGACGCCGGCCAGACCAGCACGGTCGAGGAGACGGCGTGGGCCTGCCATGCGCTGACACTGTGGCAGCCCCAATCGCCTGCGCTATCGGTGGAACATGGCATCGACTGGCTGATCCGGCATCAGCGGGCGGATGGAACCTGGCCGCAGGCCGTGATCGGCCTGTATTTCAGCACACTCTGGTACTCGGACAGCATGTATGCCGTGGCATTGCCGCTGCGGGCGCTGGCCACGTATCGGCGCCTGCGCCAAGGACCGCCAGAGTGAGCAACGTGGGGCGCGCACTGGGAGTCAAAGCATTCGCTTACGTGGAGATGGCGCGACCGTACACCTTGTTCCACGCCGGCACTGTCGCGCTCGCAGCTGCACTGGTCGCCTCGGACGGCCGGGTCAGTGTGGCGCGCGCCTGCCTGATCTGGCTGACCCCAACCGTCGGTTGGCTGGCCGGCCTGGTCACCTCGGACTATCACGACCGCCATTTAGATCGCGTGGAGAAGCCGCACCGCCCGATCCCGTCGGGACGCGTAGCGGAGCGCGAAGCCTTCTGGCTCATGGTGAGTTTGATCGCCGCCGGCTTTGTCGGCGCGCTTCTCCTTGGCTGGCAGACCTTCCTCCTGGCCTGGCTGGTGATGGCGCTCGGCATCGCCTATGCGCGGACGTTTAAGGCCAAGGGGATTCTGGGACACGCTGATAGAGGTGTTTTGGCCGCGCTGACCGTCGTGTTCGGCAGCATCGCTGCGACCGGCGGAGTACCGGCCCAGGTTTGGCCGCTCGTCGTCCTCTACTTTCTCCACGATAGCGCCACCAACCTGCTTGGCGCCATCCGCGATGTCGCTGGCGATCGCGCGGCCGGCTATCAAACGGCGCCGGTGCGTCATGGCGTCACCGCTTCCCTTGTGGCGGCCGGTACCCTCATTGCACTATGGGCGACGATTGGAGGGTGGTACGCGATGGTCCGACCGGCGCCGTTGCTGTACCCCGTGTTGTTGATCGCTGCCCTCCTTCTGGATGGCGCTGCCCTTGCGCTCATCGCGAGGGCGCCCGCGGCGGATGAAGGCGCGGTGGCGAGCACGGCCGCTCCGTCAGCGGCACGCGTTGCCGCACTGGCGGCCCATAAGGTGTTGGTGGTGGAACGGTTAGTATTGTCCGTCGCCTTCATCGCTACGGTCATACCGCCCGTAGGAGCATTAGCCATACTGGCGGCGCTGGCGCTGGTCAGTTGGTGGGCGCAAGTGAGCTTGCGAGATCGCTACGAGTTTGCGTCTGAGGGGTCTGATCATCCAGTCGGTAAGGAGGAGGACAGGCATGGGCATGCTGGAGCATCTGCGCGGACCGCATGATCTGAAGCGGATGACGGCGCCTGAGCTGGCCGAGCTGGCGCAGGAGATCCGAGTCGAGCTGATGCGGGTCATACCGCGCAATGGTGGGCACTATGGCCCCAACCTTGGCGCCGTCGAGCTGACTCTGGCGCTCCATCGCGCCTTCGACAGCCCTCGCGATCGAATCTTCTGGGACGTCGGTCACCAGTGCTATCCGCACAAGTTGGTTACCGGGCGCTACCACCAGTTTGACACGATCCGGCAAGAAGGCGGCCTGTTCGGTTACCCCTCGCCGGCCGAAAGTGAGCACGATCCGGTCTTTGCCGCCCACGCCGGCCACTCCATCTCGCTGGCCGCGGGCGTGGCGCTGGCGAATGCCGTGCTCGGCCAGGAAGGCGAGGCCGTCGCCGTGATCGGCGACGGGGCCATGACCGCCGGCATGGCCTATGAGGCGCTGGACCACCTTGGCGGTGCCGGAAAACATGTCATTATCGTCCTGAACGATAATGGCATGTCCATCTGTGCGAACGTCGGCGCCCTGCCCGCCCACCTGCAGCGGTTGGCTGGCGGCAGCGATCCGTGCCTCTGGGAAGCATTCGGCATTCGCTACATCGGACCGGTCGACGGCCACGACCTGCCGGCAATGGAGGCCGCCTTCGCGCGAGCATGTCAGGAGCCAGGGCCCGTCCTGGTCCACGTCTGCACGATCAAGGGGAAGGGAGATCCCAAGGCCGAAGGTGACGCCGCCGCCTGGCACGACGTCCCGCCGGCGCCGAGCCCCACCAAGACTGGAGCTGTCGGTTCCTGGTCCAGCTACGCCGCCGACGCCATCCTGCGGGAGGCGGAACGTGACCGGCGCATCGTCGCCATAACAGCGGCGATGGCCAAGGGGACAGGACTCATCAAGTTCCGCGGACGGTTCCCGGAGCGATTCGTCGACGTGGGCATTGCCGAGCAACACGCCGTTGCCCTCGCCGCGGGACTGGCTCGGCAGGGCGCTCGGCCGGTGGTGGCAATCTATTCCACCTTCCTGCAGCGGGCCTACGATCAGTTCATCCACGACGTATGCATCCAGAATCTGCCCGTGGTCTTTGCGGTAGACCGTGCCGGAATCGTGGGCGACGACGGCAAGACCCAGCAGGGAGTGTTCGACTACTCGTACATGCGCTGCATTCCCAACGTCGTGCTCATGGCGCCCAAGGACGAGAATGAGCTGCAGCACATGCTACACACGGCTTTTCAGCACGATGGCCCAATCGCCGTGCGCTATCCTCGTGGCTCAGCCATCGGAGTCCCGCTCGACCCGGAGCCGGCGCTGCTCCCCCTTGGCCGTGCCCAAGTCCTGCGGTCCGGCGCCGACGTCGCGCTCATCGGTATCGGCTTGGGAGTCGCGGCGGCCGACCATGCCGCGAGGGTGCTCGAGGAGGAAGGCATTGCCGCCACGGTCGTCAATGCCCGCTTCATCAAGCCGCTGGATCGGGAGCTGCTGCTCCGGCTCGCGCGCATGACTGGTCGGATCATCACCATCGAGGAGAACGCGTTGGCAGGCGGCTTCGGCAGCGCCATCTTAGAGCTGCTGGAGGAGGAGAGCGTGGAAGGATGCCGGCTCCGCCGCTTGGGCGTCCCGGACGAATTTGTCGAGCACGGTCCCCAATCATCCTGGCGACGACGCTACGGTCTCGACCCGCTCGGTATCGCCGCCGCGGTCCGGCAGCACTTTCCCGAGCTGTTCGCGCGCCCACGCACGTTGGAGTCGCTCCACGCGGAGGCCGCGCGCGTTGGGATGAATGAGATGAGAGCGTCAGAGCCGATCGCGGTGACGGAGCCTGTGGCGGCCCGGTGATCCCATATTTCGATCACGGTGGCGGTCGTCCGGTTGGCCGGATGCCAGGCGGCGTGCGGTCCACCCGACACCGAATCCGTCGGGAATGGCAGCGGGCATGACAAACGGTCCGCTCGTCTGCATTATCGGCGGCGGTGCGGTTGGCAGCCTGCTCGCCGCCTTGCTCAGCCGTGCCGGTGGTCCGGTGGAGCTGGTCGTGCGACCGCGGTCGCTGGGGGTCTTCTCACCCGGCATCAAGGTAGTCACGGGCACCGAACGATTCGTCGCTGCCGTGCCGGCGCGCACAGAACCTTCACTCGATGCCGCTCTCATCGTCGTGGCTGTCAAGCTGCCGGATCTCGACAGCGCATGTGCGATAGTCGCGGCGCACCTGCGCAAGCTCGATTCGTCCGGGCAGACAGGCGTCTCAGCGCGTCCGTCAGTCTTGCTGTTGCAGAACGGTCTGGACGCCGCGGATAGGGCTTCGCGGGTCCTGCCAGAGGCGACGCTGCTCAGCGGGGTGGTCGAGCTGGGCGCCACATCGCTAGCTCCGGGAGAGGTGACCTATGCGATACCCGGTCATCTGGTGATCGGCGCTCCCAGCGGCGGACGAACCTCCTCGGCGCGGATGGCCGCCGAGCTGCTGCGACCGGCGGCGCCCGTCAGGATCAGCGGCGACATTCGCTCGGCTCAGCGGCTCAAGCTGCTCGTCAACCTCAACAACGGCGCAACCGCGGCCACCGGTCTGACCGTCCAGCAGCTCTACGCGAGGCCGGCGGGAATCCAGCTATCGCTGCAGCTCATGCGGGAAGGACGGACCGCTTTCGACGCCGCTGGACTCTCACTCGGGTCGTCGCCGCGATCTCTACTGTTGCGCTCACTCCTGCGGCTGCCATCGCCGATCGCCATGGCCGCATTTCGCCAAGCCGGCCGCCGCCTGGCGCGGCGTTTTCCAGTGTACGGTTCCACTTTGCAGAGCCTGTTACGTGGCCGCGGCACGGAGATTCAAGACCTCAACGGCGCGATCGACCGGCTCGGCCGGGAGAGCGGCGTTGCTACGCCGGCCAATCACCTGGTCACGACCACGGTAAACAGCATCGAGCTCGCGGTATTGGCAGGGTTGCCGCCGCCGTTCGTGACCCCGGAGCGCCTGCTTGCCGGTGGCGACGCGGGCGGCACACCAGCGACCGGCGCTCGCAGCGTGATTGCATCGGGGACGCCGCGCTGATGGACGCCAGCGGCACGCGCCGGGTAGGCATCGTTTGCGAGAGTGTCTCCTGCCTTGATCCCGCGGCCGTAGGACGTCTCGGCGTCCAGGTGGTCCCAGTACCCTTCATCATCGACGGCAAGACCTATTTCGACGGTGTCGACTTGAGCGCGGATGAGTTCTACGCACACCTGGTGCGAACCGGAAAGTCCCCGGCTACATCGGCGCCGTCGCCCGCTGCCTACATGACGCTCTTTCGCGGGATGGACGCCGACGACATTGTTTGCGTTACCGTGAGCGCCGCTGTGAGCACCATCGCCGAGCGCTGCCGCCTGGCCATTGACCAGGCGCGCGACGAACTGCCGGACAAACGGATCGAGCTGTTTGACTCCGGCAATGCCGCGATGGGTCAGGGATTCCTCGTCCTAGCCGCCGCGCGAGTCGCGGAACGGGGCGGCACATTCGAGGAGGCCCTGCAGCTCCTGAAGCGTAAACGAAAGGCCGCGCACGTCCTGATCGTGCTCGACACGCTCAAGTATCTGGCCCAGACCGGGCGTCTGCAGTCCATCGGCGTCATGGCAGGGAATTTCCTGAGTATCAAGCCCGTAGTCCACATCAACGATGACAGCTTCTCTCCCGTGGAGATTTGCCGGACGCGCCGGCGAGGCGTCGACCGCATGCTAGAGCGCCTACTCCAGCGACCGGAGTCGGCCTTACCGCGGGAGGTGGCGGTGCAGCATGCAGCGGCGCCGGAAGAGGCTGAGAGGCTTGGGGGGGAAGTGTTGCGCCGCCTGCCCAGCGCCAAGGTATCGGTGGTTCCTTTCTCCCCGGTCATGGGTACCTACGCCGGGCCGGGCCTAGTGGGCCTGGCCTGGTTGGACGCTGAGCCGTGACAGACGGCGACACAGGGCATTCGTGGCTGCGACGCCTCGTCGCCTTCGTCGTAGCCTACCTGCTCGGCTCAGTTCCGGTCGTCTATCTATTGGGCCGGTCGCGAGGAGTGGACTTGCGCCGGTTCGGCACCGGCAATGTGGGCAGCCACAACCTCACCGCCGCCGGCGGCCCAGGGTTGGGGGTCGCCGGCTGGCTCGCCGATGCGGGCAAGGGCTTCGTAGCCGTCTCCATTGCCCGTCGCCTGACCGGCGACCCCTCCGCGGCGGGATGCGCACTGGTTGGCGCCCTGTGCGGACAGTGCTGGCCGCCGCTGCTGCGCTGGCAGGGCGGACGCGGCGTCGCCACTTGGGTTGGAGGTCTGCTGGCCCTGGCCCCTGCCGAAGCGCCCCTTTGTCTGGGCTTGATGGCGACGGTGGCATCGCTGAAACCGCTCCACCGGCGCTGGAGACCCTCTGGCGCGGGTCCGCCCGAACCCGGCAAAGCAGTCCCGATCGCGGTGCTCTTGGGTGTCCTTGCCTGGCCTGTGGTATCGATCATTCGCCGGCGGCCGCCGGGTGTGACCTTCGCCGTCCTTACCGCGGCGGCAACACTCTGCGGTCGCCGAATCACCGCGGGCGGCCTTGCACCCGCGGGGGTGCGCTGGTCGACGGCCGTCACTCGCCTGCTGCTAGATCGCGACGTGGCATCCCCGGCATCGTCCTCCACATAGTACACACGTACCTTGGAACAGCCTGGGAAGTTGACATGTTGTTAATATCCAGGGTAAAGTGACGTTAGGGTTCGTCTTTCGTACCAGGGGCGGTCGATGCGGCCTGTCGGTGTATTCGTGCTAACGACAGCTTCCCCTGTCGAGCAACGGCGCAGAGAGGGTACAAACGCGTGGCGTTAACGGACGAGGGGCGGGCATTTTCGCCCAGCGAGGGTTTGGAAATCCTTCGTGGAATTCCACCTGAATCGGCCTTTCATGTGGAATTCTACCGAGTTCGTGCCGAACCTAACGACGTGATGCAACCTCGTGGCAACGGAAAGAGCTATATCCGTTCAGGGCTTCAGGAAGTTATCATCCACGAGGCCGTGGAACGCACGGAAGCGACAACACCGCGGGACGTGTCTTCCGACCATGCCACAGAGGCCGTTGAACGGCCACTTCCCGTTGCGGAAGATCAGGATCTGGAAGACCTGGTCAAGCTCTATCTGCGTGAGGCAGCATCCGTACCGTTGCTGACCGCCAGCGAAGAGGTGACGCTCGCCAAAGCCATGGAGCAGGGTAAGGCAGCGGACAAAGCGCTGGAATCGGGCGAGCTCAGTCCGTCTGATCGACGTACCGCCATGTTGATGGTACGCAAGGGCCAGAATGGCCGCGACCGTCTCATCCAGGCCAACCTTCGCCTTGTAGTTAGTGTGGCGAAGAAGTACATGAATCGCGGAATTGCCTTCCTCGATCTGATCGAGGAAGGCAATATTGGTTTAATGCGGGCCGTCGAGAAGTTCGATTACCATCGCGGCTTTAAGTTCAGCACGTATGCGACGTGGTGGATTCGCCAGGGCATCCAGCGCGCTGTCGCCGACCAAGCGCGAACTATCCGGCTGCCCGTCTACATCGGCGAGATGATTAACAAGGTCACCCGCGCCTCTAACGCTCTCCAGCAGCGACTCGGCCGCGAGCCGTCGCGGGCTGAAGTTGCCGACTACCTCGGCCTGACGACTGAGGAGGTCCAGGAGATCCTGCGCGTGTCGCAATGGCCGGTGTCCCTGGAAACGCCGCTGGGGGAAGAGGAGGACGTTCTCCTGGGCGACCTCCTGCCGGACCACCAGGCGGTGGCGCCGTCCGACGCCGCCCACCGTCAGTTATTGCGCGAGGAAATGGAAGATCTCCTCGATCAATTGGATCAGCGCGAGCGGCGCGTGCTGGAGTTGCGTTACGGCTTCCAGGACGGTCGGGAGCGCACCCTCGAGGAGGTTGGCCGGGTCTTCGGCGTCACTCGTGAGCGCATCCGCCAGATTGAAGCCCAAGCGCTGATCCGCCTACGCGGCTCGACGCACGTGCGCCGGCTGAAGGATTATTTGGACTAGCGGGCCAGACTGACTTAGGCGGTGTGACCCACCAGGGACATCGTAGCGCGTCACGAAGCCGCGCGATCGTCCCTTCGGTGCTCCTACACCGACCTGCACCTCGCTCGACAGGTAGGCGTGATAGTCGGAGCCGGCCGACGTGGGCACGCCTAGTTCCGCTGCCGTGCTCGCGTAGCGCTGATTCAGTTCATCGCCGTGCGTCCAATAGCCGCTCGACCATGTGCGGTGAACGTGCAAGTCGAGTCGCGCCACAGCTTCCGCGTCGCTACCGCCGGACATTCAGCTCTCCCGGATCGGGGATGGTGGCCGTTGGTTTGGGCGCAGCGCGCCGAACGGGTCGGTAGCGCCGGCCGTAGTTCTCCAGCTCCACCGGGTCCTCCGGCGCCTTGCCAATGCGGGTACCGCACACCCCCTGCTCAACTGCTGGGTCCTGCGCGCGCCCAGTCTCGCGGAGCCGTTCTGCAACGTAAGTCTCCAGCTTCGTCTGAAGACCTGCCACGACATCCGGCTGTTGGTCTGCGACGTTGCGCTGCTCGTCCGGATCGGCGTCGATGTCGTACAGTTCCCGTGGCGGTGAGCCCGGATGAAAGCTCGGGGCGAGGGCCGCAATCAGCTTCCACTGGCCGGCGCGGACGGCTCGCTTCACCTGCCAGCTCGCCTCGCTGAAGAACAATTCATCGTAGTTGCCGTCGCGCAAGCCGAAAATGCTGGGCAGCAGGCTCTTCCCCTCCATCTGTTGCGTATCGGCGACATTGCAGAGGTCAAGCACGGTTGGCGCCAGGTCGAGATTCTGCACAAAGCCCGGCACGCGTCTGCCGCGTGGCAAGAGGCCGGGCGCCCAGAGCAGCAACGGCACGCGCACGTTGCACTCATAGAGTCCATGGTGGTCGTAGTAGCCCTCGTGCTCATCGAGTACTTCGCCGTGATCGGCCGTAATCATCACTACCGTGTCGCGGCTCAACGATCGCTCGGCCAGCCGAGCAAAGACCGGGCGGAGATGCCGGTCCATGTAGGCGATCTCACCGTCGTAGAGGGCGTTCACGTAATCAGTGTCCGTAACGCCGGGCATCCAATCGTGGAAATACCATCGGAACGGCTCGAAGGCCCACACCTTGTCCATGCTGTCGTTCTGCGAATCAAATGGGTCGCGCCCGGAGGGGTAGAACCTGGTGCGATAGGGCGACGGAGGCAGATACGGCGTGTGGGGATCCCAGTAGTGAACAAACAGAAAGAACGGGCGGCCGGCGTCGGCGATGCTGTCGAGCACGGGCAACACTTTGTTGGTGACGGTCTCCGCCTTGCGCAGGACGCCCGGCTTGCTCCGGTCCCAGGAGTAATCCTGATAGATGTCGAAGCCCCGCGGGAAGTGACGGCGCATGTTATCCACGGCGGCCGTAAAGTAGCCGCGCTCTTGCAGGATCTCCGCCAGCAGCTTGATATTCGGATCCAGCGGAACCCGGCCACCGATGTTGACGATGTTGTGGGTGATGGCCTCCTTGCCCGTATGCATCGTCGTGAAACTTGGATGAGTCGGGATGTTCGGCGCATAGCAGCGCTCGAAGAGCACGCCCTCCCGCGCCAGCCGGTCCAGGAAGGGACTCGTAGTGCGAGGGTAGCCGTAGCAGCCGAGATGATCGGCGCGAAGCGTGTCCAGCGCGATCAGGATGACGTTCATGCTTCTCCTTGTGCTATGTCGTGGTCCCGGAAGAAGATCGACGCGTGTGCGCCCGGACCGATCTGGTGGTTCGCGAAGTACCCCTGGCTGACCTCCAAAGCGTAGCGATACGGACCTGGCGACGAGTGCAATTCGGTGCTCAACGGCGCCATGTCCTGAACGCTCAACACGGATCCCGATGCGTCGACGAAGGCGATCGAAAGCGGTAACGGTGTGTCCTTCATCCAGAAGCTCACGGTGTCGTCGCTCGGGAAGACGAAAAGCATCCCCGAGTCGGGCGGCAGCGACGTGCGGCCCATCAATCCCCGTTCCCAACGGTCGGGCGTGTCGGCGATCTCGGTGCGGACAAGGCGATCCTCGCCATTGGCGGATGTGAGCAAGACTAAGGGAGACGGCGAACCGACCGGCCCTACGTCGACGGTGTCAACGTAGGCGATACCTTCCGTTGCCGGATTGATGACGAGCAAACGGCCACCAGCTGGTCCGAGGGCCAGCAGTGGAGTGAATTGGGCGAGCGTTCCAAACGTCACCACCGAGGCGTCCGTGCCGGACCACGCCTGAGTCACCCGAAAGTTGGCAACCCAAAATGGTTCGAAACCCGCGCCATCGGCGGCAGCCGAGGACAACGTCGTGGCTTGGAGCCAGCAAGTCAGAGCCAGAGACAATGCCAATCGGCACGTCCGCCAAATCGAAACGACTCGCCCCCAAATCACAGGCCGGTCCCTCAACCTTCGGCCGCCATCGACCACGCCGCATGATAGCCAAGATTGCGGCGCTTCTGTATTATCACTTTCGTGACGTCCACTCATCCCCTCCCAATCGCACTTGATGTAATGGGCGGCGATTTAGCGCCCCAGGTCACGGTACAAGGCGCGGTGGAGGCGGCCCACCGTTTTGAGATCGGCGTCATGCTGGTTGGCGACGAGCGGGCTATTCGCCAGGAGCTCGCGAAGCACGGTGAGCCATTGCCATTGCTCACCGTCGTCCACGCGTCTGATGCCATCGGAATGGAGGAGCATGCGGCAACGGTGATCCGCCGCCGACGCGACTCCTCAATGCATGTGGCCTGCCGCCTGGTCAAAGAGGGCAAAGCAGCGGCGGCCGTTTCGGCCGGCAACAGTGGCGCCTTCTTCGCCATCGCAATGTTCTCGCTCGGCCGCTTGGACGGCGTTGAGCGTCCAGCCCTCGCCACCATCTTCCCTACCACGGGGGCTCCGGCACTGTTGCTCGACGTGGGAGCCAACGTCGAGGCCAGAGCCAGTCACCTGGTGCAGTTTGCCCTCATGGGATCTGCCTACGCCCGACATGTGATGGGGCGCGCGCACCCAACCGTGGCGCTGCTCTCCAACGGGGAGGAGGCGGAGAAGGGGCCAGTAGCGGTGCAAGAGGCCTATCAACTCCTCAAGCCGACCGCACTGAACTTCGTCGGCAACGTCGAAGGGCGAGACGTACCCCGTGGCGCAGCCGATGTGGTCGTATGCGACGGCTATGCCGGCAACATCCTGATCAAGACCTCCGAAGGTGTGGCCGAGACGCTGCTGAGCATCATCAGGAGTGAGCTCACTTCCAGTTGGTGGACCAAGCTGATGGCAGCCGGACTCCGACCGGCCTTCCGGCGCGTGCGACGGCGGCTGGACTACGCCGAATACGGCGGCGCGCCGCTGTTGGGTCTGGACGGCGTCGCCATCATCGCCCACGGTCGGTCGAATGCGCTGGCGATCAGCAACGCCATCCGCGTCGCTCACGAGGCGGCGACAACCGGGCTCACGAGCGCCATTCGGGACGGGCTGGCGGCGCTGAACCGGGAGGAACCCTCGACCGGTTCATAGGGGCGGTCGTGAAGATGCCGGCTGGTGCCGGTCCCTCACCCCCGGCCCCTCGCCCGCCGAGCGGGCGAGGGGCCGGGGGTGAGAGCCCGCCTCTTCCTCACTCCGCCTGGAAGGCCTGGGTGAGGTCGGTGTTGGGGAGCAGGCTCTGGTTATGCA
>CALBSQ010000338.1 GCA_937967325.1 uncultured Chloroflexota bacterium | reverse complement strand
CGGCGTCCCGACCCTCAGCCGGCGACGAACCTACCACGCCTCGGGGCGTTCCGGCGTCGTACCGGCGCCGCCGCCGACCTTGCCGACGCGGGCGACGCGCCCCCTGCCCAGCCGCTCCTTGGCAGCCGCGCCGCCCTGCTTGCCCCACGCGCGGTAGCCCTCGGCGCCGTACTCGTCGCGGGTATCCTTCCCGCCGTGCGTCGCCCGCTCGGCGCCCGGCTGGGGGCCGCGCTGCGCCAGCATCCCGCTCCCCTCGCGGTCCATCGTTCGGCCGCTCGCCTGCCCTGGCGCGGCATCGCGCCGGGCTAGCGCTGGCCCGCCAGCTCCTGGGTTGCTTGCTGGTAGACGCCGAAGAGCTGCTGCAATCCCTCGCCGATGTGCGCGTCCACCACGCCGAACTGCTGCATGATGGTGACCGCGCGGGCGTTGAGCCGCTGCCACTCCTCCGAGTAGCGCAGCCGGCTGAGCTGGTCGCGGTCGCCCTTGATCAGGCAGAACCCGCCGAGCTCGCCGCCGTGCGGCTCCAAGGCCACCGGCTCGAAGCTCTCGATCTCGCCCTGCTGCTGCCAGCGCGTCCAGTGCTGCACGGCCTCCTGGAAGAGCTGCAAGGACTGCGCCTCGCGCCCGGCGATGGGCGCCCCCCAGCCGATGAAGATCGCCGCGTTGGCCATGGCGTCGCCCCTCCGTCTTTCCCGGCGGCTGTCCGTCAGCCGGGTCCGGGTCCGGGGCATGGTAGGGGGAGGCACAGCGCTCGTCAAGGCCGGCGGTCGACGCCGGGAACCAGGCGACAGGCAAGCTCCCGCACTTTACGTTAGCAGGTAGCGGTGTTATACTTGTTCGAGGAGGACGTGGTATGGCGACGGTGGGGGAGCGGCTGCGGTCGGCGCGGGAGCGGCGGGTGCTGACGCAGGCCGACCTGGCGACGAAGGCCAAGGTGACGGTGGTCGCCATCTCGCGCATCGAGAACGGCCGCCTGGACGGCCCGCCGCGGCAGAGCACGGTGCGGCGGCTGGCAAAGGCGCTGAAGGTGGATCCGGCCTGGCTGCTGTTCGGGGAGCAGCCGGGCGAGTCACCCGTGCCGAGGGGGTAGCATTGCACAGCAGCGGCCGGCGGGTCGGAGTCGCTGGCCGCGCCCTGCCTCCGGTGCGGGGGCAGCGAGTACCGGTCAAGAGAGGATACCCAGTGACCAGCACCCAGCGCGCAGTATCGCACGACGAACAGGCAGCGTCCAGCGTCACGGCAAAGCGGCAGGCGCACAAGCGCGCGGACGGCGAGGGCAGCATCCGCCAGCGCGGCGACGGGCGCTGGGAAGCGCGGCTGTTCGTCGGCTGGCTGCCGGACGGCAAGGTCGATCAGCGCAGTGTGTACGGCAAGACGCAACAGGAGTGCCGGCGCAAGTTGACCGAGCTCCGCAAGCAGCGCGAGACCGGAACAATCATCGCCGCTGACCGCGCCGGCGCGACGATCGCCGGATTCGTCGAGCGCTGGCTCGCGGCAACGGCCGCCAGCGTGCGCCCCTCGACGCACAAGCGCTACGCGGCGCTGCTCCGCGTCCATGTCCTGCCGACCCTGGGCAAGAAGCGACTGGACGCGCTGCGACCGAGCGATATACAGGCATTGCTGGCTTGGCTGCTCACCCAATCGGCGCGAGGTAAGCACGGCGCCCTGCTGACCGCCAGCACCGTGCATCATGTCTACGTCGCCCTGCACGTGGCTCTAGCAGCCGGCGTGAAGTGGGGAGACGTGGCGCGCAACGTGGCCGATGTTGTGGATCCGCCGCACGTCGTCAAGGTGGAAACCTACACGCCGACGCCCATCGATGTGGCCCGCCTCGTGGTGGTGGCCGCCGACGACCCCATCGGCGCCCTGGTGGCGGTGGCTGCCTTCACCGGCGCCCGGCAGGGGGAGCTGCTCGGCCTGCAATGGCCGGACATCGACTTCGACCGGGCAACGCTGAGCATTCGACGCACCCTACTCCCCTCGACCCACGGCGGTGTCCCGGCGTTCGGACCGCCGAAGACGGCGCGCAGCCGGCGCACGGTGACGCTGGCGCCGGAAGCCATGGCGGCGTTGCGGACGCAGCGGGGCCGCCAACGCGAGCAACGGCTCCTGCTGGGGCCGGACTACACCGACCACAGTCTCGTATTCGCGACCGCCCTGGGCACGCCCTACCTGGCGAGCAACGTGCATCGGAGCTTCAAGCGCCTGCTGACCAGGGCCGGGCTGCCGGAGTCGGTGCGCTTCCACGACTTGCGGCACGCCGCTGCCACCAACTCCTTGCAGGCGGACATCCCGCTGAAGGTCGTGAGCGAGCGCCTGGGGCACAGCACGCTGGCGATTACGGCCGACCTCTACACGCACCGTGTGGCGAGCCTGGAAGCCGACGCCGCCGAGAAGCTGGCCGCGTTGTACCGCGACGCGATACCACGAGCAAGCTCGGAATAGGCCGGTTGTGGCTGGTTAGGGTACTGGTTAGGGTAAAGCGACCCGCCCACACCCCAACCAACCTGACACGTCGCAGCACTACCAGAGGGGAAATACAGTGCCGAGGCGCGGAATCGGACCGCGGACACGCGGATTTTCAGTCCGCTGCTCTACCAACTGAGCTACCTCGGCGCGACCGGACGGTGAGACGGGGTCGGACTGCTGCCAACCGGGCGCGCGGACACCGGCAGGCGCTGCCTCCTGGCAGCCGTAGCGCATACGGGATTCGAACCCGTGATCTCAGCCTTGAGAGGGCTGCATCCTAGGCCGCTAGACGAATGCGCCATGTCTCTTCAGTATGGTGGGCGATACTGGACTCGAACCAGTGACCTCTTGCATGTCAAGCAAGCACTCTAACCAGCTGAGCTAATCGCCCCTCCGCGGTGCGTCCTCGAGAGGATTCGAACCTCCGGCCTTCAGATCCGCAATCTGACGCTCTAATCCGCTGAGCTACGAGGACCTGTGCAATGCTGCCCAATCATCCGGGTGGCCAGAGGGATTCGAACCCTCGACTTCCAGAGCCACAATCTGGCGCTCTACCGCTGAACTATGGCCACCATGCTCGTCGAAACACTCTCCCGGTCCGTAGCCTTCGCCCAATCGGCAAGCCCTGACCCGGCCGATTGGGCGACCAAAGCCTGTGGACCTAAGGAGGCTCGAACTCCTGACCCCTTGAATGCCATTCAAGTGCTCTCCCAACTGAGCTATAGGCCCAGATTGCCGGTGTCTTCTACTGTCAACGTGCCGGCCACCGCGGACCACAGCGGTCTGCCAGGTGCCGAAGAGAGGATTTGAACCTCCACGGGGTTACCCCCACTGCGCCCTGAACGCAGCGTGTCTGCCATTCCACCACTTCGGCGGGCCGTTTTCCAGAGCCCCGCTGCAACGTACCAAGCCACGGAACCGCTCCAGCGCTTGGCTCTGGGACAGATAGTCTACCGTGCTCTCCCTTGCCCCGTCAAGCAATGTGGTACGCTGGAAAGGCTTTGGAGGGACATCCTGGAAGACAGTAGCATGCCGCCGGACCAAGACGATCCCTCTGGTGACCCCGGCGAGCGGCCCCCTTCCGGTCCACAGCCCCGCCGGTCGCCGCGACCACGCCGACGCTCGCGCCTGATTCAGACCATCGCCATCGGCGCCATCGTGGCCCTCCTTACCGTCGCCGGCTGGTTCGCCATCACGAGCCATCCTCGAGACGCGCTGCCCGGTATCCCTCGCGATGCCCAGAACGTCGTCATCGGCCAGTGGCTGGCCTCGGTCAACACGGAGCTGGCGGCAGGCCAGCACGTGCAGGTCGTCGTCTACCCCGACCGCGTGGTGGCGAGCAGCGGATCATCGCGCGCGGTATGGGCGTACAAGTATGACTCGAGCTCGATCTGGGAGCTGCTGCCGCGCGATCGCGTCCTCTCCGGCCAATTGACGGTGGACGAGCGCCGTACCATCCCCGCCAGCGGCGCCGGCCGGGTGGCGGCCGCGTCCGGCGCCATCCTGTCGATCCTCATGCTCCTGGGACTGGGAGGCTTCCTGGCCTTCTTTACCTGGTACATGGCCAAGAGCATGCCCAAGACGGGGGTTCGCGCCCGAACCCGCGCCGTACGCCCGGCGCGCTTCGCCGATGTCGCCGGCCTGACTGCCGTGCGCGACGACCTGGACGAGGTCGTGCGCTTCTTGCGCCAGCCCGACGCCTTCACCCGCATGGGCGCCCGCTGTCCACGCGGCATCCTGCTGGTGGGGCCGCCGGGTACCGGCAAGACGTTGCTGGCGCGCGCCGTCGCCGGCGAAGCCAAAGCCGCTTTCCAGGCCGTCAGCGGCTCCGACTTCGTGGAGATGTTCGTCGGCATGGGGGCGCGCCGCGTGCGCGAACTCTTCGCCGAGGCGCGCAAGCGGACGCCGGCCATCATCTTCATCGACGAGATCGACGCCGTCGGACGGCGTCGCAGCGGTCAATCGGGCGGCGGCAACAATGAGTACGAGCAAACCATCAACCAATTGCTCACCGAGATGGATGGTTTCTCCAGCAGCGAGAGCGTGGTGGTCATCGCCGCGACCAACCGCATGGATGTGCTCGACCCCGCCTTGCTGCGCCCCGGGCGATTCGATCGCCACATCTTTGTGGACCTGCCTGATCGCGACGCTCGCGAGCAGATCCTGGCGGTGCATGCTCGTGGCAAGCAGTTCGCGCCCGGCGCTTCCCTCGCCGGCCTGGCGCGCGAGACCTCGGGGATGAGCGGCGCCGACCTGGAAAATGTCCTGAACGAGGCCGCGCTATCGGCCGTCCGACTCAACCACAACACCATTACCCGCGACGACCTCACCCACGCCCTGGAGCGCGTGGCCATGGGCATGGCGACGCAACGCCGCCTCAACGACGAGGAACGGCGCCGCGTCGCCATCCACGAGCTGGGCCATGCCTTCGTGGCTGCCGAGTATCCGGTGCTGGGCCGAGTCGAGAAGGTTTCCGTGATCTCACGCGGTCCGGCCGGCGGCTTCACGCGGGTATCGTCGGACGACGACCGGCGCCTGTTCACTCGCTCGCTGCTGGAAGCGCGCCTGGCCTTCGCGCTCGGCGGGATGGCCGCCGAGGCGCTGTATTGCGCGGAGATTTCCAGCGGCGCCAACAACGACTTGCAGCAGGCGACCCGCACGGCCACGGCCATGGTCTGCGAGTTCGGCATGAGCGACCTCATCGGGCCCGTGCATCTGGAGCAAAACGCTGAGCACCCGCAATCGGAGGAAGTGCGACGGGAGGTGCGTCAGTTAACCGGCGCGGCGCTGCTGCGCGCTCGTGCAATCTTGCGCAGCTATGCTCCCGACTTCACCGCCATGGTCGACCAACTGCTGGTCGAGGAAGTCTGGGATGCGGAGAGGTTCGTCGCCATAGCCGGTGTTGCCTCGCGCCTGCCGGTCGTCGCACCCGCGACGCGCCGCCAACTTCCGCGCCGCCCAGCTGACAGTCGCGTCGAGCCGCTCCGGAAGCGGCCGCCCCGCCGTCCGGCGCGCCCTGCCTTGACGTCCCCAGAGTCGTAGGGCCACCGGGCCAAGCTGCGATGCGCGAGCAAGTCTGAAGCCGGCATGCTGCTCGCGCCGCGGCCCGCCCTGTTGGACGTACCGGCGGTTCCCCACGGGTCCGTCGCCGACGAAGAACTGGTGGGGCTGGGACTACGCCGCGCGGACGTGCTCGATTTCAGCGCCTCGCTCAATCCGCTCGGGGCCTCTCCGGCCGTGTATCGCGCGCTAGCAACGCTCGACGTCACGCGCTATCCGGACGATCGGGCGGTCGCCTTGCGGGCCGCGCTAGCCGCCCAACTCGGGCTGGGAATGGATCACGTCCTGGCGGGCAACGGCTCCGCTGAGCTCATCTGGCTCCTGGCCATGGCGTACTTGTGTCCTGGACGCCGCACCCTGGTGGTATCGCCTACCTTCGGCGAATACGAGCGGGCCTGCCGGATCGCCGGCGCCGGCATCGAATTCCTGCATACGGACGAGCGCCGGGACTTTCAGCCGGACGCGGCAGCACTCTGCGACACTATCCGACGGCGTCAGCCCAACCTCACCTTCCTCTGCAATCCCAACAATCCTACCGGCTGGCTGCTTTCCCCCGATCAGCTTCTCCAACTCGCCGACGCGCACGAGGCGGGATTGCTCGTCGTCGACGAAGCCTACCTCCCCTTCGTGCCCAACGCCCCCGACCTGGCCAGGGAGGTGACCGGCCATCCGCTGGCGCTCCTGCGCTCGCTGACCAAGGCGCACGGGCTGGCCGGGCTGCGCCTCGGCTACCTCGTCGCGCATCCTGAAGTGGTGACGACGCTGGAGCGCGTCCGCCCGCCCTGGTCGGTCAACAGCGCGGCCCAGATCGCCGGGCTGGCGGCGCTGCAAGACACCAAACATCTGGAGCGATCGCTCACTGTGGTACACGAAGCCCGCCGATACTTGCTCGGAGCCCTGGAGGCCCTCCGGCTCAAGGTCATCGCCGGTCCGGCCAACTTTCTGCTCATCCGCGTCGGGGACGCCCGGCTGGTCCGTCAGCGCCTGCTGGCGCGAGGCATCTGCGTCCGCGACTGCACCTCGTTCGGCCTGCCCGGCTACATCCGCGTCGGCATCCGCCGCGTCGAGGATTGCCGGCGGTTGGTTGAGGCACTGGCGGGCGTCATGGAGAGCGACGGGTAGATGGTTCGCCTGCAGGGTCGCGTGATACTTCGACCGCTTGACCGCGATCGGTTGGACACGGAGCGCGGGCGAGACGCCCGCGCTCCGTAGCTCTTGTCCGGCCAAAGGTCACTAGCTATGGTCGCTCGCGTGCTAATGGTCCAGGGGACTGCCTCATCAGTCGGCAAGAGCTTGATCGTCGCGGGATTATGTCGCCTCTTGCGCCAGGAGGGCTACCGCGTGGCGCCGTTCAAGGCGCAGAACATGGCGCTCAACGCCGCGGTGACGCCCGACGGCGGTGAGATCGGCCGCTCGACGGCGGTGCAAGCGGAGGCGGCGGGCGTCGAGCCAACCGTCGAGATGAACCCGGTGCTGCTCAAGCCGGAGCCGGGCATGCGCTCGCAGGTCGTCTTGCTCGGACGGCCAGCCGGGCATCTGGCGGCAGCGGACTTCCTGACACGCAAGCAGGCGCTGTGGGAGCACATCCGAACCGCCCTGGACCACCTGCGCGACGCCTACGATGTGATCGTGATCGAGGGCGCCGGCAGCCCAGCGGAGATCAACCTGCGCGCCGGCGACGTGGTGAACATGCGGGTGGCACGCTACGCCCAAGCGCCAGTGCTCCTGGTCGGCGACATCAACCTGGGCGGCGTCTTCGCCCACCTCGTCGGGACCCTGGAACTGCTGGAGGCGGAAGAACGCGGGCTGGTCGCGGGGCTGATCATCAACAAGTTCCGCGGCGACGCCTCCCTGCTCGCTTCCGGACTCACCTTCCTGGAGCAGCGAACCGGCGTTCCCGTCCTTGGCGTCTTGCCTTACCTGCCTGGTCTGCGCGTCGCCGAGGAAGACGCCGTTGCCCTCGAGCAGTCTGGGATGACTGACCGACAGGCGCCGCTCGACATCGTGGTGATCCGGCATCCGCACATCGCCAACTTCGACGATTTCGACCTGTTGGCCGCTGAGCCGGCGGTCCGGCTGCGCTTCGTCAGCAGCCCGAGCGAGGTGGGGCGGCCTGATCTCCTCATCCTTCCCGGGAGCAAAGCCACGGTGGCCGACCTGAAAGCCCTGGAGGAGCGGGGGCTGGCCGGCCAGATCATCGCCCTGGCCGGCCGCGGTATCCCGGTGCTGGGCATCTGCGGGGGCTACCAGATGCTTGGCGAGCGCATCCTCGATCCGGACGGCGTCGAGTCAGCCGAGCGGGAGGCGACCGGGCTGGCGCTGCTGCCCGCGGTCACGGCGTTCCGACCGGACAAACGAACGCGGCAGGTGCAGGTGCTGCGCGGCCTGGCCGGAGCGTTTGCCGGACTGGACACCCCCGTCTCCGCCTACGAGATCCATATGGGCCAGACCCAGCACTCCGGCACGCCGCTGTTCGAAGTCCGGGCCGGCGCCGAGCCGCCCTATCACGATGGACTGGTCGACGCGACCGGGACGGTGGCCGGCGCCTACCTGCACGGCCTGTTCGAGGCTCGGGCGACGCGCCAGGCGCTGATCCGCTGGCTGGGGCAGCGCCGGGGGCTGGACCTGGCAGCAGGACAGCCGGCCTCCCGTGAGGAATCGTACGACCGGCTGGCGGCCATGCTCCGCGAGCACCTGGACCTGCCCCGGCTGTGGGGCATTGTCGGATTGCACCGCTAATGGGGAGCTTCATCCTGATCACGGGTGGCGTGCGCAGCGGCAAGAGCGCCTACGCGCAGTCGCTGGCCCAGGCGACGGGCAGCCAGGTAGTGTTCGTCGCGACCGCGCAGGCGTTCGACAAGGAGTTCGCGCGGCGGATCGCGCGACATCGCCGCGATCGGCCAGCCAATTGGCAGACGATCGAGGAGCCGCGAGACCTGGCTCGCGCTGTCCGGCAAGCCTTTGCCATGGCCCCGGTCGCGCTGGTCGACGATCTGACGCTCTGGGCCTCCAACCGGCTGCTCCAAGCCGCTCCAGACCCAGACCATGTCGAATGGCACGCGCAACTGGAGCAGGTCGAGACAACGCTACTGATCGAGGTGCAGGAAATTGCCGACGCGGTCCCTGGTGAGGGACGGCTGATCGTGGTATCGCAGGAGACGGGCTGGGGCATCGTCCCGCCTTATCCCCTGGGCCGCGCCTACCGCGACTTGTTGGGGCGGGTCAACCAGCGGGTCGCGGCCCGGGCGGACGAGGTGTACCTGATGGTTGCCGGGCTGGCCATCGAGGTGAAGCGGCTAGCCACCGCTACCCCTATGGGCGCAGATGTTCGCTCGTCAGGGGGATGAAGCGCTTGAGCTTGCCGGTCGCCGGCAGACGGTCGAGGAGCTCGACTGTCGCAATGGAGACCTCGGGCTGGGTCAACCCAGCCTGCCGGAGCGTGTGGACCATCTCCTGCTGGATCGCCTGGAGATCGATACCGTCCGCGGCTTGTACCGCGATATCGGCGCCGCCGGGGGTTTGGCGCACCTGGTACTCGACAATTTTGGGCGCCCGGCCCAGCGGGATCCAGAAAGTGGCGGGATGCACGACCACGCCCTCGGCATAGGCGAAGCTCTCGTCGAGACGACCGCTCGGAGGAGCAATCCGCCGCCCCGTCCAAGGGCCTGGGTTCGGCTCGTCCAGGAACACCACCTCATCGGCGAGCTCGTAGCGAATCAGCGGGAGGGCCTGGTTTACCACATTCGTCACCAGCAGCTTGGCGCTCGCCGTGCCGGCGGGTACTGGCCGTCCCTGGGCATCCACGGGCTCGTACACCGCCGTGTCTTCGGTCAGGTGGAGATTGGGCACGCCTGGGAAGGAATGGGCGACGTTGCCGACCTCGGAGGCGGCGTAGCTGTTCAATACCAGGACAGCGAAGGCTGCCTCGATTGCCTGCCGAGCCTCGGGCAGTAACGGTTCGCCGGTGCAAGTGACGACGCGGGGCGCAATACGCAGCCTCCCGGCTCCCGCCTCCAAGGCAAGACGGTGCAAGATCGAGGGGTAGCCCAGCAGCTCCGTGGGGCCAAACTCGTTGAGACCGCGTACCATCGTGTCGACGGGGAGGTTGGCCGGAAGCGAGACCCCGGACACGGCAGCCGGGCGGACGGTGCGGACCAGGGCCACGTCCATGTGCGACGGGAGCGCCGCGGCCAGCATGGCCGGCCGCGGCGCGGCGAGCGGCGGCAACTGCCGGACCAGCCACAGCCGCGGTCGCAGCAGCGCCAGTAATGCGTCCCGCCAACCGGCGAAGTCCCAGACAAAGACACCGCGCCGCGCGCTGGACCCACCGGACATCAGCACGTGGTAGTGGTCCAGCAGATAGGCCGGCCCTTGCTCGTTGATGCGCGCCAGGTGGCGGTAGGCCAGGTCCAGGTTGAGCCGGCGATCGGTGACGATGTCGTCCCAGTTGTCCATCAGGTCGGCCTTGGTCATGGGCGGGATCATCGACAAATCGTCGCCGCGCAGGATGGCGGGGTCGATGTGGCGGAGGCGCCGGGCGTGCCAGGGCGAGCGCTCCTTCGCCACCCGGATGAGCGACCGCAGCCGCTCGTCGCGCAGCCCATGCAGCCGCTCCAGCGGCCAGGATAGCTTCCCCGCCTCGCCGGGCAGCGCCGCTAACAACGCGCGGACGTGCCGCTGCCGATCCACCGCATAATCGCCGGTCGCCGGGGGTAGCGTGATCGTCGACACGGACGTCTCCTCCTCGCCGCGCTGAGGGCTCCGGCAGCTACCACCCGGCCACCGCCGCCTCCGCCTCGACCGTGGCGCAATGCTCCCGCACGGCCTGGGAAAACTGGCCGGCGGCCTGGGCAGGAATGAGATGCCCGCCACCGGGGAGCATGATCGCCCGACATCGGGGCAGGCGCTCCTGGAGGAAAAGCGCGGTCCCACGGAAGGGACTGTGCTCGCCGAAGAGCGCCAGCGTTGGCGACGTTATCGAGCAGATGCGATCTTCCGTCAACTCGCCCACCTCGTCAAACTCCTCCAGGACAGTGGTCGTGGCGACCAGCGCTCCCATCCGCGCGCGGCGACGCGGGCGGCCTGCCATCAGCCGCTGATCGACGGGCACTTTCTTGAGCTGGGGGAGCAACGTCCGCAGGTTAAAGAGGTCGTCGTTCTCCGGTAGCGTAACCCCGTACTCACCCAGCGCCTGTTTCACATCCTCAAGCAATGGCCACTCACCGAACGATTGATACGTGCGCAGGGCCGTGATTGCCGAGTCAGCGACGACGATACTGTTGACTCGCTCGGGATAGCGGAGCGCGTGGTGCAACGCAATGGTGCCACCGTAACTGTGCCCAACGACGTGGGCCCGCGCGATGCCGAGCGCGTCCATCAACCCGTGCAGCTCGTCCGCCAGGTGCGCAGAGGTGTAGCCCGTGGACGGCCGACCACTGAAGCCGTGGCCGCGCAGGTCGTAGACGGTGATCCGATGGTGCTCCATGAGCCTGGGAACGGTATGCAGAACCCAGAAGGAGAGATTGCTCGTCAGGCCATGCACCAGGATGACGTCGGAACCTGCTCCGTACTGTTGGTAGTGCAGGCTGACGCCGTTGACCAGGACCTTACGCATCGCTGTCACTCCACATAACCAAGCGCCTTCAACCGGTTGGTGATCTCCGCCTCATCCTCAGCCGACATCGACGGGTCGTCCGCCCTCGTTTGAAATGCCGTCTGGGGAACCGTCGGCGGTCCCCTTCGAAGCGGCTGGGAGCGGAAGAAGTCCTGATCAAAGAGGCCATCGGGTACGCGGCCCTCCAGGTCGGCAGGGACCGCTACATTCAGGCTGTACAGCAGTATGGAGGCGACATCGACAATGGAAAGCGTGGCAAGAGTGGCGCCGGAGCGCAAGCCCGGTCCGGCGCCAACGAAGATGCCATCCGGATGATGAGTTCCCAAGGGGGTAGCGCGTCGCCGGGTCACTACGTCGCTCGGTTGCAGCGAGACGAACCCGTAGTCGCGCAACAGCACGGTGAGGTCCGGCGCCGCCTCCATCGCCGCGCCGGGGTAGGCCTCCTCTCGAGTCAGCAGGCGCTGGACGATGGGTTCGCCAGTCTCCGGATCGCGCAATTGCAACAACTCGGCGGCTAACTGCCGGCGCACGGTGTGGTAATCCTCCGCGCTGACGCCTCCCCCGCCCGGCTCTCCCGAACGCCGAATGCGGATGCCGTTGCCGCTCACACTCAAGCCATAGGCGATGGTTCGTGTCCAGTCCAGCAGCCCTATCTGCCGGCGCGGCGCCTCCAAGCCCAGATCACCACCGACAGCCGGCGTGGCATCGCCCGGCCGTCCGGCCCACGCCAGATAGCCATGCTGATGCAGCCAGGCATTGAGATAGAATACGTGGGTCCACGGCCCGAAGCCGTGGTCGGATGCCAAAAGAATGCGCGCCTCAGGACCGGCGCGCTGGACGATCTCGCCGATAAAGCCGTCCAGTTGGTGAAAGTATCGGATCGCCTCCTGACGGAGCAGCTCGTCTTGCGCGCCATAGCCGTCACCTCGTAGCGCCGGATCGAGGAGGCGATAGCAGAGGTGCTGGATCTTGTCCACACCGTCGACGAGGACGGCCGTCAACGGCGCCGGCCGATCGGCCATGAGGCGACAGGTAATGGCCTGCCAGCAGGCTTCGCGTTGCCTGTGCTTCCTGATCCAGTCAATCGCCTCACCGGCCGGCATCCCTTCTAACGCTCGTCCCTCTTCGTTGAGATCAGTGCTGAGGTCCCGCACGTCGACCCCTGCCATGCTGAGGTGGTTGAGTATCCCCTTGGGTCGGCTGGATAGGCGCAGGTAGCGCACGGGAGCCCAGCCTGGGATGACCGTCCCGTCGATCGGCCGCGGCGGGGCCATCATCGGAAAGTTCAGCGCCGTGACGGCGAGACCGGCCCGGTTCGCGATCGACCAGATGGTCTCGCAGCGCACGTCGCGACTGGTCAGGATCGTGAGCAGACGCGGGTCGTCGGCGTCGGGGCGAAAGAAGTCGATGATCCCGTGGTTGCCGGGCGTGCGCCCTGTCATCAGCGACACCCAGGCAGGCGGAGTGAGCGGGTGTAGGGTCGACCGGAGGATGGCGCGCACCCCCCTGTCGATGAGCCGGCGCAGCACGGGCATATGGCCTTCGCGCAGGAGCGGGTCCAGGACCGTGAACGTTGCCCCGTCCAGACCGATCAAGACGGTTTGTGGAGTCATTGCGTCCTGGCCGACGCCGGGGCATTCAAGGCGCTCACCACGAAGTCGACGATCTCGCCCACCGTGAAGTCCAAGTTCAGCTCGGTACTCGCTTGATCGCTTTGTACTTTCGCGCTCAGGAACTGGGCGAAGGGGAGCGTCCGCTGGTACTTCTCTTCCAGCGCCGTGCCTAAGGCAACGGCGTCGATGCTTTCCAAGCCCAGGTCTCCCAGCACGTACGACGCCTCGGTGATCGCCCCATCGAACTCCCAGTCTTCGAGCAGCTCCTGAAGAATCGACACCACATCGGCCAGAATCGTCACTCGCTCCGGCATCGCCTTCTATCCTTATCGCTCACAGGTGGTGCTGGCAACCACCAGGCCCCCGGCACACGCCGTACACACCTTGATCGGGGTACCTCGCAACTGGGGCTCCCGTTGGGCTAGCGCGCCGCTCACCTGAGCCAGCACGACGCCGGTCGCCCAATCGACCGCACCGATGCTGACCGCCGATGGGGCATCGATCGGTCCGTACCCCGTGGCGTTCGCCAGCGCCTCCTTCACACACCACAGCCGTGCCTCCCATTCCTGCCGTTTCCCCGGCTCGACAGCGCTGAGCAGGCGTTGCTCATGGTCGGAGAAGGCGCGTGCCAGGAAGGCGGGGTCACGCGGCTGGATTCGCTCCAGGGCGACGCCGAGATAGTCGTCCAGATTTGCCCCGCCGATGATGGCGACCGCGATCATCCCGGTCTGGGCAAACGCGACCGCGGGCGCTGTGGGGAGAGAGGCAGTCCATGGTCCGGTCACCATCAGACGACCGCGAGCGTTGGTCCCTACCTCGATGTCCGCGGGAAAGACGGTGAGGCCATAGTGCTGATGCAGGTACATGCGGGTCACATCTTTGAGCGCGCTCCGCCCGAGCAGCCACTCATCTCGCCGTTTGGCGCTCCCCGCGAAGCTCCGCCATAGGTCACGCTCCGCTCGGTTGAGGATGATCGAGGCGATCACCTCGGCGAACACGTTGGACGACCGCTCGGCCAGACCGTCCATGAGCACGGCCATGTAGCGACCAGCGGCGGGGAGGGCCTGCACCGGCGCGTCCCAGCGCTCTCCGGCGAACGCGCTCGCCGGCCAGTGCGTCCATTTGGCGCGCTGGGGCGGCAGGTGAAAGCGGATCGACTGCCACCCGGCGACCCGTATGTGGACCCGACCGTCAGGCCCGAGCACCTCGGCATCCATGCGCACGCGCCGGTCGCCAACCTCTAAGAGGTGAACGTGGCAGCGCAACGTGGCCGGCGCCGTGTAGCGAGGACCATAGAACAGGAACTCATCGATGCGGACTGGGTAGAGCATCTCTGCCGACGAGATGCGCTCATAGGTCCACGCAACCTTGAGCTGGCCAATGCCATCGAGCACCACAGGATCGAGGATGAGCCCTTGGCTGCCTCGCGCTCCGAGGAAGCGGTCCAGCGGCGGTACCGCGAGGTCGCCGATGATGCCGTCGTCCCCGGCCGCCGCGACCGCCGATATGGTCCGGAACCGCGGGCCGTGGAAGAGATACTTGTGGACCTGATCGATGGTCAAGCCAAAGGGCCGCGCATTGGTCAACGCGAAAGGAATCGCCGCCCCTATGTCCGGGTAGTCACGGTCAAGCAGCACGATCGAGCGGGCGGCCGGCTCATTCGATGTCGACGTGTCGTCCAGCTCCCGAAAGCGAATCTCGACCTCTACCTGATCGGGACCGGACGTTGCCGGCACGGCACGTGCCTTGATCTGCAGGAGGGTAGGCCGCTCACTCACGGTGATCCAGCGCGAACAGTACACCCGACGCAGCCCGACGACCCGCAGGCCCGGCAGGAGCGCGGCGGCGGCCTCTGCCATGATTTCCAGGCTCACCGTCATGGGGACGACTGCCACGGGTTCCAGCGTGGGATCCGCGGAAATCTGCTGAGTGAACCGGTGATCTTGCAGGAAGACGTCCTCAGCAGTCGTGAGCCGGCGCTCCGCCTGGAGCGTCTGCCCTTGCACGTAGGCGGTGACGTTGCCGAGGAGGGGATACCGCGCCGCCCAGTCAGCCCGTCCGTCCGGCGCTAGGCGCGGATCGAGCTCGGCGGCGGTAGCGGGCGCGGGCCGTTGAGCTGCCGGGCGTTGGATCGCACCGGACTGGATGGCGACGGCAGCCGGTGAGGCTTGCGCCGCCGCGGACAGGGAGACCACGCTGGGAAGCCCCGGCGCGGGCGCCAACGCCGCTTGCATGACCGCGTTCTGCACGGTGAGAAACTGCTCCATCGCCTGGAAATATCCGCGCATCGGCTCGGCGGATACCTCGCGTCGAGGAGTGGCGGGGAGGCGTGCCCCGCGGCCTTCGGGCACTATGCGGGCATTCTCTACCGGTCCTGTCTCCACCGGCGATGTCGGCTGGTGGCGGGGGGAACCTCTCTCCAACCTCTCCCCTACCAAGGGAGAGGCATATCCGTCGCGGCTGGGGAAGCCGTCCCGCCACCATGCCTCCACTGGCGGCTCCCCTCCCTTGCTACCAAATCGGTGGGGCACTGGGGAGGGT
>CALBSQ010000337.1 GCA_937967325.1 uncultured Chloroflexota bacterium | reverse complement strand
CCCCTGCCCCTCTGCTCCCCTGCCCCGTCAGCCCGCCGGGCGGCGGCTGGCCGCGGCGGCCTGGGCCAGCTCCGTCGCCCCGGTTGCCAGCAGCTCGGCATAGGGGTGCGGTGTCACGCGCCAGAAGTGCGTCAGATACTCGCTCCAGTGCGTCAGGATCTCGTAGGCGCGCGGGCTGGACGTGAAGTCGAAATGCTCCTGGATGAGGATACGCAGAATTTCGGCGTCGTCGTCGTCGCTGACGCGCTGGATGCCGACCAACTCCTGGTTGACCTTACCTTCGAACTCTCCCGCGCTGTCCAGCACAAAGGCGATGCCGGCCGACATTCCCGCCGCGAAATTCCGGCCAACCGGGCCGAGGATCGCCACGATGCCGCCGGTCATATATTCGCAGCCGTGGTCGCCGACGCCCTCCACGACGGCGCGTGCCCCGCTGTTGCGCACCGCGAACCGCTCGCCGGCCCGGCCGGCGAGGAATAGCGCCCCGCTGGTGGCCCCGTACAGGATGGTATTGCCGGCGATCACGTTCTCGTGCCAGGTGAATCGAGCGTCATCAGGCGGACGGACGATGATCTCCCCACCGGACATTCCCTTGCCGACGTAGTCGTTGGCCTGGCCAATCAGCCGCCAGCGCATGCCGTGCGTGCAGAAGGCGCCAAAGCTCTGCCCGGCCGAGCCGGTAAAGGTACAGTCGATGGTCGCTTCCGGCAGGCCGCGGGCGCCATAGCGCAAGGCGATGGTACCGGCAACCTTGGCGCCGACGGCGCGATTGCTGTTGCGAATCCGGTAGCGTTGCGCCACTTTGCCCTCACCGTCGAGCGCCGCCTCAATATCGTGCAAGATGGTGTCGTCCAATGGCACGTCATCGCGGTCGTTGCGTGCCTGTTGGTGTAGCCGTGGCCGCCGTCCCGAAGGATCGGCCGGCGTGAGCAGGCGATCCAGGTTCAGCATTGCCGCTCGGGGGGCGTTCGCCGGCTCACACTTCGTCAGCAGGTCCGAGCGCCCGACCAGCTCGTCCAACGCGCGGTAGCCCAACGAGGCCAGGATATCGCGAACCTCTTCGGCGATGAACGTGAAGTAGTTGATGGTATCTGCCGGCTTGCCGGTGAACTTGGCTCGCAGGTCCTCTCGCTGCGTGGCAATACCGGTCGGACAGGTGTTGAGATGACATTGGCGCGCCATGTCGCAACCTATGGTCACTACCGAGAGCGTACCGAAGCCGTACTCCTCCGCGCCCAATAGCGTTGCCACCACGACATCGCGGCCGGTGCGCAGCCCCCCGTCGGTGCGCAACGTCACGCGGCCGCGCAGATCGTTGAGGACGAGCACTTGCTGCGTCTCGGCCAGACCAAGCTCCCAAGGGGAGCCGGCGTGCTTAATCGAGCTCAGCGGCGAAGCCCCGGTGCCGCCCGAATGGCCTGCGATCAAGATGTAGTCCGCGTACGCTTTGGCCACGCCCGCGGCGATGGTGCCGACGCCGGCCTCGGAAACCAGCTTGACACCGATTCGGGCGCGCGGATTGGCTTGCTTCAAGTCGTAGATCAACTGCGCCAGGTCTTCGATGCTGTAGATGTCGTGATGGGGTGGCGGGGAGATCAATGGGATGCCCGGCACCGCGTGGCGAAGCCGGGCGATCATGGCCGTGACTTTGTGGCTGGGGAGCTGGCCGCCCTCTCCCGGCTTGGAGCCTTGCGCGATCTTGATTTCCAGCTCCTGAGCGCGCGAGAGGTACTCCGCCGTTACGCCGAAGCGCGCCGAAGCGACTTGCTTGATCGCGCTGTGCATGGCGGGGCCGTCCCCCGATGTCTGATACCAGGCCGGGTCCTCGCCGCCTTCGCCGCTGTTGCTGCGATTGCCGATGGCGTTCATGGCCCGGGCCAGCGTCGTGAAGGCATCCGGGCTGAGCGCGCCGAGTGACATGGCGGTCACAATGAAGCGACCACGGATGCGCTCCATCGGCTCGACTTCGTGCAGCGGCACCGGTGCGCGGTCGGTCTTGATCTCCAGCAAATCGCGCAGCGACGTCGGAGGTTGGGCGTCGAACAGCTCGCGCACGGTGCGGTAGCTCTCTCGGTCCGCCTCGCGCGCGGCCTTCTGGATGGCTCGCACGACCGGCGGGCTGTAGGCATGGTTCTCGCCCTCGCGACGAAACCGCACGAAGCCGGCATCCGGCAGCCTCTTCAAGGCTGCCCCCCCGAAGGCGCTCTCGTGGCGCACCAGAACATCCTGTTGGATCTCTGGGAGGCCGACCCCGTCCACCAGCGACGGCGTGTCTGTGAAATACCGGTCGATCACAGTCTGCCCGAGACCGATAGCCTCGAAGATCTGTCCGCCGCGATAGCTGCTCACCGTGGAGATGCCCATCTTGGACATCACTTTCAGGAGGCCCGCCTCCACTGCCTTTCGGTAATTCTGCTCCGCCTGGTCGGCGGTGACCTCCTCATACTTGCGGGTGCCGCCCAGCGACCGCGCCGAGGCAATGGCCAGGTAGGGATGGATTGCTCCCGCGCCGTAGCCGGTCAGGACGGCGAAGTGGTGGACGTCCCAGGCCTCACCGGTCTCCACGATAAGGTCCGTGCGCATCCTCAGTCCCGCGCGAATCAGGTGATGGTGGACAGCGCCGACGGCCATCGCCATGGGGATGGGCGCGTGAGTGGCGTCAACCTCACGGTCGCTCAAGATCAGGAGGCAAACACCATCGCCTGCCGCGGCCTCGGCGGCGGCGCAAAGACGCTCCAGCCCTTCTTCAAGGCCGGCCGCCGATCGCGGATCGAAGAGGGTAGCAATGGTCAGGCTTCGAAAAGCCGGATCGCGGAGCGAGCGCAGCTCCTGGAGCTCGGCGCCGGAAAGCACCGGCGACGGCAAATGGAGGAGGTGCGCGTGCTGTTCCGTTTCCTCCAGCAGGCTGCCGCGGCAGCCCAGAAACGTATCCAATGCCATGACGAGCTGCTCGCGCAGCGGGTCGATGGGCGGATTGGTCACCTGGGCGAATCGCTGGCGGAAATAGGTGTAGAAGGATCGCTCCATCGTGTTCAACGGCATCACCGGCGTGTCGTCGCCCATGGAAAAGGTCGGCTCTTTGCCTTCGGCAGACATGGGCGGAAATACGTAGAGCACGTCCTCGCGCGAGTAGCCGTAGACGCGCTGCAGCGCGATGTCGGGAGCCGCCGCGTAGCCATCCTCCTGCGCAGTGCCGTTGGCGGCCGCCGCGGGTAGGGCTACCGGCTTCTTGGACGAGCTGAGACGGGCCATCTGCCGCTCAACCCAGTCCGCGTATGGCCTCTGCGACGATACCTCTCGCTTGAGCTGTTGATTCTTGAGGATTTCACCCCGCTTGGTATCCACGGCGATCATTTGGCCGGGACCGAGGCGACCCTTTTCGACCACGTTATGATCGTCGAGCTCCGGTCGCTCCAACATTCCCACTTCCGAACCGGCGACGACCAAACCGTCCCGCGTGACGATGTAGCGGGAAGGGCGGAGGCCGTTGCGGTCCAGCGTTGCGCCTACCACGGCGCCATCCGTGAAGGTAAGCGCGGCCGGCCCATCCCAGGGCTCCGTCAGGCAGGCGTGGTAGGCATAGAAGGCGCGGCGCGCCCGGTCGATGTCCTGCGTTCGTTCCCAAGCGTGCGGCATTAGCAACATCAAGGCATGGCGGATGTCGCGACCCGACAATTCCAGCAGCTCCAGGGCATTGTCGAGATCCGACGAGTCGCTGCCGCCGCGCGGAATGATCGGGAAGAGCTCAGGCAGACGATCTCCCCATACTGCCGACCGCAGCTCGGGTTCGCGCGCGCGCATCCAGTTGCGGTTGCCTTGGCGCGTGTTGATCTCTCCGTTGTGGGCGAGCATGCGAAATGGCTGGGCGAGGTGCCAGGTCGGGAAGGTGTTGGTACTATAGCGCTGGTGGAAGACGGCGAGGCCGACTTCGTAGTCGGCGTCTCTCAGGTCGCGATAGAAGCCGCGCAGCTGCGGTGCGACAAACAACCCTTTGTACACGATGGTACGCGAGGAGAACGAGGGCAAGTAGACCCCGGCAAGCTGCTCTTGCTCCGCCTGGCGCTCGATGGCGCGGCGAGCCAGATACAACGACCGCTCAAAGGTGACCGGAGTCATACCCTGGCGACGCCCGATGAGCACCTGCTGAATATCAGGTACAGTGGCGAGCGCCTTCTCGCCCAACACCTCGTTTCGGGTCGGCACGGCACGCCAGCCGAGGACCGTCAGGCCCTCCTTCGCAATGGCCGCTTCGGTGATGGCGCGGGCTCTGGCATTGGCCGCGGCATCTTGCTTGGGCAAGAAGAGCACGCCGACCCCGAGATCGTCCGGATCGTCCAGGCGTCGATGCAGCTTGGTCAGCTCACGCCGGAATAGGCCGTACGGCAGCGGCGTCAAGATGCCGGCGCCGTCTCCTGTGCGGCTATCCGCGTCGACCGCGCCGCGGTGCGTCAGGTTGATGACCGACTCCAGGGCAAACGCAACGATGTCATGACTGGGTGTGCCGTTGATGCGGGCGACAAAGCCCGTGCCGCAAGCGTCGTGCTCGAACCGCGGATCGTAGAGCGGCGCCTGGACACCCTCCTGCCCGTGCGGGATCAATGTCGGAGATTGGCGACCGATGGACATGATGCACACCTCCCGCGCAGGCGCCTTGCTTGCCCTTACCAGCGGCGGGTGCGTCATTGCCAGGCGCCAGCCCGCGGGTAAAAAAACACCACGGCTCCAGCGCGCTTGGCCTCGGCTGGGCCGTGGACCCCATTGTCCCACGGTAGACGCGTCCGCTAGGAGCTCGAGTCAGGGCGTCGCACTCGCCCCACTCCGACCGAACGGTCCGCCGGATTGCAGTATGGTACCAGCTACAATAACTCATCGCAACCGAGCGCGCCGGTTCGGCGGTCGCGCCGAACATGCGGCGGCGATGCCGGTCAGGCACTCACGGCGGCCCCGAGGTGGGAGTCGTTTGTTATACTGCCCTCAGGAACTCGCGCCTTATGTTTAGGACAGATGAGGGGCAGCGTGTGGCAACCGTCATCGCGGTCGCCAACCAGAAGGGTGGCGTCGGGAAGACGACTACGACGCTGAATCTGGGTTTCGTGCTGGCGAGCTGCGGCAAGCGTGTCTTGCTCGCGGATATGGATCCGCAGGGCAACCTGACCGCGGGCGCTGGCGTGACCGGCAGCGTTGCCTCTACCATCGCCGACGCCCTGCTTGATCGTGCCAAGCCGCTCCCGGTGATCACGGTTCCGGGCCCATTCAAAGGAACGCTGGGCGTGGCGCCCGCCTCGCTGGCACTGGCCAGCGCCGAAGCAGCCCTGCTCAATCGCCTCGGCCGCGAGATGCGCTTGCGCGATCAGTTGCAAACGGTCGATGCCGAATACGATTACGTGCTGATCGATACGCCGCCATCGCTGGGTGTCCTCACCATCAATGCGCTGGTGGCCGCCAACTACGTGCTGATCCCGACCGAGGCGCGCTACTTTTCGCTGGAAGGGTTGCGCATGTTGCAAGAGAGCGTCGAGGAAGTCCGCTACTTGAATCCCCGGCTGAAGGTGCTCGGCATTGTCGTCAGCAAGTATGATCGACGCCTCAAGGAAGAGCGCAGCGTCAGCGCCTACTTGCGCAAGCAGTGGGGAGATCTGGTGTTGAAGACCGAGGTGGGGACGAACAGTAAAATTTTGGAGGCGGCGTCCGGGGGCATTTCCATTTTCGAGATAGATGGAGGGGAACGAGCGGTGGAAACCTACAAGACGCTCACTGGCGAGGTTATCGCTCGTGCCTAGACGCGCCGGCTTCGACCCATCTCGACTGAACGCTGGTAGCCGCCCCATCAGCGTCGTGCAGCAGATTCTCCAACCAGAGGCGTCAGAAGCGCGCGGCTTCACCGAGATCCGAGCCGTGGGAGTTGGCGGCGCGGGCGGCAACGCGGTGAACCGTCTCATCGAGGCCGCCGTCCAAGGAATTAGCTTCGCGGCGGTGAACACGGACGCGCAGGCCCTGGCGGGATCGAACGCTCCGACGCGATTGCGTATCGGGGAACGCCTGACGGGCGGCCTGGGCTCCGGCGGAGATCCAGCGCGCGGCCGTACCGCGGCCGAGGACAGCGAGCCTGAGCTGCGTGGTCTGGTGGATGGCATGGACATGGTGTTTGTCACTGCTGGCTTGGGCGGCGGAACAGGAACGGGCGCGGCTCCGGTCGTGGCCAGGCTGGCTCAATCGGCTGGCGCGCTCACCGTCGGTGTTGTCACCCGTCCATTCAGCTTTGAAGGAGCGCGGCGTCGGGCCATTGCCGCGTCAGGCGCCGAGGAGCTGATGAGCAACGTCGATGCGCTGCTTGTGGTTCCGAACGACAAGCTGCTGGATCTGGCCACGCGGCGCACTCAGCTCACGGAGGCGTTCAAGCTGGCCGACGAGGTGATGCTGCAGGGAATTCGCGGCATCGCCGATCTTATCACGACGACGGGCCTGATCAACGTCGACTTCGCCGATGTCCGCACCGTCCTTGCCCGTGGGGGGCTGGCGCACATGGCGATGGGTACCGGCTTCGGTCCGACACGAGGCGAGGATGCGGCTCGCCGCGCCATCGCCAGTCCGCTGCTGGAAACGCCATTGCGTGGCGCTCGCGCGGTGCTGCTGAACTGCGTCGGCGGTCCGGACCTGACGTTGCACGAAGTCAATCGGGCTGCCGACCTCATCGCCGCCGAGGTTGATCCTGACGCCGAGATCATCTTTGGCGCCTTCATCCACCCCAAGCTGCTCGACGAGTTTCGTCTCACCGTGATCGCGGCCGGGTTGCCCACCGTGGGCGGGCGCTCGTAGGGAGTGGCAGCACCTCGGCGTTAGGCCGGTTCGGGCCTGCCGCTCCGGGGATCACATGACGTAATCGTAACGATCGCGGCCTTGCAAGGAATGGCGGAGCTTGCGAAGGGCTTTCGTCTCAATCTGGCGAATGCGCTCCCGCGTGACGCGCATGTTCTTGCCCACCTCGTCCAGCGTGAGACTCCGGCCGCCGTGTAAGCCGTAGCGAAGCGCCAGGACCTCCCGCTCGCGATCGTCGAGCTTGGTCAAGACGGCCATGATCTGCTGCCGCTGCAACTCCTGTATGGCCACGTCCAGCGGCGCATCAGCTTGCGTGTCCTCGACAAAATCACCAAGCACGGTGTCTTCGTCCTCGCCCAGTGGTGTCTCCAGTGAAACGGGGTCTTGGGCGATGGTGTACAGCTCACGGATCCGTTCGCCGGACAGACCGAGCTCGAGGCCGAGCTCCTCCGATGTGGGCTCGCGACCGAGCAACTGCTCCAGCTGCCGCGCCGTGCGGAGTACCCGGTGCAGCAGCTCGCTAAGGTGCGATGGCAAATGTATCGTCCGCCCCTGGTCTTCCACCGCCCTCGAGATGGCCTGCCGGATCCACCAGGTCGCGTAGGTAGAGAAGCGGAAGCCGCGTTGATGGTCGAACTTCTCCACCGCGCGCATGAGCCCGACGTTTCCTTCCTGGATGAGGTCTTGCAGCGTGAGGCCGCGACCGATATAGCGGCGTGCGATGCTGACGACCAGGCGGAGGTTTGCCTCCGTGAGTGCGCGCCGTGCCTCTGTAGCTTGCCGGATCACTGCATCATCAAGTGGTGGCGTCTTGATCTCTTCCAACCGACCCCGAGCGATCCTACGGGCGAGCTGGACCTCGTCGCCCGCCGACAACAGGCTTACCTGCCCGATCTCCTGCAAATAAAGCCGCGTCGTGTCGTCCGACTGGACCGCGTCCGATCGAGATGGCGACTGGGCGCCAGCACGGCGAGCACGAGGGGTACCGACGAGAACCCGATCACCAGCGATAATTGCCGTCGCGTCCTCGTCCGCGGGACCTCCGAGTACCGTCGAGGTTTGCATGAATGCCACTGCACCGGACATCGGCGCCATTGACCCAAGGTACTCTACTGGCGCCTCCGCCAGCATTTCCAGCGCCGCTTCGCTCGGCGCCTGCTCAGCGACCTCGGGACTGGTCGGACGGCTCGCAGCTGCGAGCTCGCGCGGATCGCGCGCTACCAGATAGGGCGTTGGGGACATACGTAGCATGCTCGGCCTCACACCACGGACCACATTCTCGGCACGTAGAGCTCTTGAAAGACGCGAATGGCAAACGTGTCGGTCATCCCCGCGAGGTAATCTGTCAGCCGCCGATCAAAGCTCTCTCCTCGGCTGTTTTCCTGGTAGGGTGGCGGCAGCTCCTCCGGACGCTGCTGGAAGTGGGCGTACAAGACCGTGAGCATGCGCTCTGCCCGCAGATCCTCGCTCTTCGCCACCGAGTTCGTATACACGTGCTCGAACATCCACTCGCGCAACAGGTCGCTCGCAACCAACACCGGCTCGCTCATGGCGATCTGTTCCGCGTCCAGCGATGTCGCGACGACGTCACAGACCATCGTGTTGATGCGCTGCGAGTGCCGCTCACCCAGGCGGATCACGGCGTCACGAGGTAACTGGTCGAGGGTAATTACCTGAGCGCGGATGGCGTCGTCGATGTCGTGGTTGATGTAGGCGATTGAGTCGGCAAACTTGACAATTTGACCCTCCATGGTTGATGCATCGTAGCCATAGGAGGCGGTAATGCCCTCACGCGGTTTGGAATGGCCAAGGATGCCATCCTTGACTTCCCAGGTGAGGTTGAGTCCGCGCCCGTTCTTCTCGAGGAACTCCACGACGCGGAAGCTCTGCACCGTATGGCTGAAGCCTTCAGGGTTGAGCTTCTGCAGGATGCCTTCGCCCGCGTGGCCAAAGGGCGGATGGCCCAGGTCGTGAGCCAGGACGATCGCCTCGGCCAGATCCTCATTCAGTCGCAGCGCCCGAGCGATCGTCCGGGCAATCTGTGCCACCTGCAGCGTGTGGGTAAGCCGGGTCACGTAATGGTCGCCCACCGGACTCAAGAAGACCTGCGTCTTATGCTTGAGTCGCCGGAAGGCGCGACAGTGGATAACGCGATCGCGGTCACGCTGAAACTCGGTCCGCAGCGGTGACGGTTCCTCCGGCAGGGTGCGTCCACGGCTGCTCCCGCTGTGCGCTGCGCGCGGCGACAGTATCTCGTCCTCAATCTGAACGAGATGCTCGCGAATATTCGGGCAATCCATCACCGGTGAAGCAGCCTTACGTGTATCCGCGGCTCGACAGCGTTTCGTCCTGCGTCGGCGACCCATTGCGAGCCGCCCCCGCAGCCCTTTCGCATGGGGCAGCGCCGCAGGGAGTTACAGCCGTCGGTAACGCGATCGACCAATAGAGTAACAGATGCGAGCTCCTAACTGGGTGGCGCCCCGTCAATCGTGTGGGAAACCTGGGCTAAAGAGACGGCCAGTTCAAGCGGTGGGGCCGGGGCGGGGACTGCGGTCTGCCGCCAGAGTCCGGCACTGCGGTGCAGCGAGCGGCTCCAGGTGAGTTAACGTCTCCGGAACTGGCGGCGATCTATCATAAGGTCCCGACCGCAGTCGGGTACTCTGGCGCAGACCGCAGTCGCCGCCCCGGCCCCACCGCCGCTGGATTACTTGTCGCGCTCGACCGTCGCCAGCGCCGCCTGAGCGGCCGCCAGGCGCGCAACCGGCACGCGGAACGGCGAGCAGCTCACGTAGTCCAGGCCGGCCTCGTGGAAGAAGCGGATCGATTCCGGATCGCCGCCGTGCTCGCCGCAGATGCCGACTTCCAGCCTAGCGTTGGCTGCCCGACCTTCCTTGACGGCCATCGCGACCAGCCGTCCTACTCCGTCGGCATCGAGCACTTGGAACGGGTTGCGCGGCAGGATCTCGTCCTGCACGTATTTCAGGAGGAACTTGCCCTCGGCGTCGTCGCGGCTATAGCCAAACGTTGTCTGCGTGAGGTCGTTCGTCCCGAAGCTGAAGAAGTCCGCGTAGCCGGCGATCTGACCGGCCGTGAGCGCCGCGCGCGGCACCTCGATCATCGTGCCGAACTTGTAGTCGACGCCGACGCCTTGCTCCTTCGTCACCTGCTCCGCTACCGCTTCGAGCTGACCGCGCAGCAGCTTGAGCTCGTTGAAGTGCCCAACGAGCGGAATCATGATCTTCGGCTGCACGTCGATCCCCCGGCGCTTGCAGTCGACGGCCGCCTCGATAATGGCGCGGACCTGCATCCGCGTGATAGCTGGAAACATAATGCCGAGGCGGTCGCCGCGCAGACCCAGCATGGGGTTGGCCTCGCGCATGCCGGCCACTGCCTGCAGCAGGCGCTCCTTCTCAGCCAGTTGCGCCGCATCGGTCCCCGTGAGTCGCAGCGTCGTGACGTCGACCAAAAGCTCTTCGTAGCTGGGGAGGAACTCGTGCAGTGGCGGGTCGATCAAGCGGACGACCACCGGCAGTCCGTCCATAGCTTCGAAGATGCCGATGAAGTCGCCGCGCTGGAACACCAGCAGCTTGCCGAGGCTCTGATGATAGGTCTGGTGGGCCTCCGACCGATCAGCACGACTGCGCACTCCGGCCAGGTCCTGCTGCCGGCGGGCGCGCTCATTTCCCTCGCTGCCACTCAGCGACTGCTCCGCGGTGCTGACGGCGTCGTCCAGCCGCGTTGCCTCTGCCGCCGCCAGGATCATGGCCTGGACGATGGGCAGCCGCTCGGTTTCCATAAACATGTGTTCGGTCCGGCAAAGACCGATGCCCTTGGCCCCGAAATCTCGGGCACGTCGAGCGTCGCGCGGATAGTCGCCGTTGGCCCAAACCCCGAGTCGCTTGGCCTCATCACACCAACCAAGTAGCGTTCGGAAGTCGTCGCTCAAGGCCGGCTCGAGCGTCTTGATGGCTCCCTGGAACACCTCCCCGGTGCTGCCGTCGATGGAGATTGGTTCCAGCTCGCGGATGATCTTGCCGTCGATGGTGACGAACTGCTTCTGATCGACGTCGACGCTGATGTCGCTGCAGCCGGCGACGCAGGGCAGGCCAAGCTGACGAGCGACGACAGCGGCATGGCTGGTCGCGCCTCCCCGCTGTGTCAGGATGCCCTTGGCGACCAGCATCCCGTGGACGTCGTCGGGGCTCGTCTCCTGGCGCACCAGGATGACTCGCTCGCCGGCCTTGCCGCGGCGCTCCGCCTCGTCGGCGTCGAACACGGCCACTCCGGTGGCGGCGCCCGGGCAGGCATTGAGTCCCCTGGCCAGCAGGCGGTCAGACTTCACCGCGATGGCCTTGTCGCCGTCGTCGAACTGAGGCAGCAACAACTGGTTGACGGCGGCCGGCTCGATCCGCTGGATGGCTTCTGGTCGGGTGATCAGCCCCTCGTGGACCATGTCGACCGCCGACTTGACCGCCGCGGCCGCCGTGCGCTTGGCGGACCGCGTCTGCAACATGTACAGCTTGCCGCGCTCGATCGTGAACTCCAGATCCTGCACGTCGCGATAGTGCTGCTCCATCTGATCGGCGATGCGAACGAACTCCTGATACACCGCCGGCGCGTCACGCTGCAGCGCGTCGATCTTGCTGGGGGTCCGGATGCCGGCGACGACATCCTCACCCTGAGCATTGAGGAGATACTCGCCGTACAGGCGCTTCTCTCCCGTCGACGGATCGCGAGTGAAAGCGACACCCGTACCGGAGTCGTTGCCAGCGTTACCGAACACCATGGCCTGAACGTTGACGGCGGTACCGAGGCTGTGCGGGATGCCCTGGTTGTTGCGATAGTCGATGGCACGCTTGTTATTCCAGCTCGCGAACACGGCTTCGATGGCGAGTCGGAGCTGCTCGACCGGATTTGTCGGAAACTGCCGGCCGGCTTCCCGCTGAACAATAGTCTTGTACTGCGCAACCAGCTCCTTCAGGGCGCCCGCGCTCAGCTCGGCGTCGGTCTGCACGCCTGCCACCTGCCGCTTTTTGGCCAGCGCGTGCTCGAAGTGATCGACGTCGATCTGCAGCACCACCTTGGAGAACATCTGTATGAAGCGTCGGTAGGAGTCGAAAGCGAAGCGCTCGTCGCCGGTGAGCCGGGCGAAGCCGACCACGGCCTCATCGTTCAGGCCGAGGTTAAGCACCGTGTCCATCATGCCTGGCATGGAAAATTTGGCGCCGGAACGCACCGACACGAGCAGCGGATTGTCCGTGTTGCCGAAGGGCTTGCCCGCCTGCTGCTCGACATCCTTCAATGCAGTGAGCGCCTGCTCCCACATACCATCGGGAAAACACCGGCCGGACGTGTAATACGCATTGCAAGCTTCCGTCGTGATGGTGAAGCCGGCGGGTACCGGCAGGCCGGCACGAGTCATTTCCGCACAGCCGGCGCCTTTACCGCCGAGCAAGTCCCGCATGGAGGCGTTTCCTTCGCGGAACAGGTAGACCCACTTGTGCGCCGTCTCGGCGGCCGTTCCCGGGCGTTCAACAGTCGATTGCGCCATCGATACCTTTGTCCTTACGCTTCTAGCGAGGTGTCCGATCTCTCCTTTTGACCCCTCAGTATACAAGCCGAGATGGCGCTGCCG
>CALBSQ010000336.1 GCA_937967325.1 uncultured Chloroflexota bacterium | reverse complement strand
CGCTTGAAGGTCACGTTGACCTGGCCCACCGGCGGCATGTCGATCCGTTTGCCGGCCAGCAACTCGGCGATCGTGAGCACTTGCAGGCGCGGGTGTGTCCCCCAGGCGGACTCATAGAAGCCGGCGCTCGCCGCCTCGCTGCGCATCGGCTGGGTCGATTCCTGCAAGCTGATGAGCACCCCGATCTGCGCCGTCTCCCGATCCACCACATGGCCGAGGTCACGCACGTCGCCGACGTTGGTATGGCCACCCTTGACCGAGAAGATCACCTGCTTCGTCTTGCCGCTTGGTCCTTCGTCGTGGAAGAACAGCCGACCGTCGATGCCTCGGTCCGAACCTTTCTTCTGGTCCGCCACCGCCGGCCTCGCGCCGACGAGCCCCAATGCCCACCACTGGAACTGATATTTGTCCTGGTCGGCGAGTTCCTGCGCATCCTGGACGGTGGTCGGCTCGCCAACGACCCGGTACTTCGCCTCCGTGCCATAGGCGTCGGTGAGCCGGTGGCGGATCAGGTTGATGGCCAGGTGGGTGATGTCAATGCCGATCCAGCGACGGCCAAGCTTCTGGGCGGCGGCGGCGGATGTACCGCAACCACAAAAGGCGTCGAGGACGGTATCCCCGGGGTTACTGCTGGCGCTGATAATGCGCTCCAGCAGCGCTTCCGGCTTCTGTGTTGGATAGCCGAGGCGTTCTTGAGCATGTGATGAGATTGGCTCAATATCGTCCCATAGATTCTGAACAGGCTTCCCTTTGAGCTCATCGAGATAGCGCTTTCTTTGTATGCGCCCGTCTGGATTCTTAGGAAAAACCAGACGATTATCCCTATCCCATTGCTCCATCTTTTCCTTGGAGATAGCCCATCCATTGCTCGGATGCTTATATCCTTTGTAGTCATACATGAGGTTTGGCCGGGGGGCTGGGTTAGCCAAGTTGTCAATACGATATAGGCGCCCATCGGCATCTTGATGGGTAAAAAACTTCGCAATGTAATCCTTATAACCCTCTGCTGTGAAGCTATATTGGGGCTGAAATGACGAGGTAGGTGTCCTGGCATAAAAAAAGATGCTATCAGTACAGACGCCGAACTTATTCCCTTGATGGACTGCACTACTGCTACCAGTACGGCGCTTCCAGATGATCTCATTCCTGAAATTTTGTGGCGCGAAAATCGCATCGACCAAAAGCTTAAGGTAATGGCTCGCAGTGGAGTCACAATGAATATAAATACTTCCAGTCGGCTTGAGTACTCGATGCAATTCCATCAACCTAGGTGCCATCATCGACAGGTAGGCCAGCATATCGTTCTCGCCGATGAGCTGCCGGAAGGCCTGGAGCGCCTGGGAGACGGCACCACCCTGCTCGACCGTCCCCTGAAAGGCTCTGGCTGCGGCTTGGTCCCAGCGCCAAGTATCACCGAACGCTTTGATCTGCGCCGCGGATCGGCTGCCATCCTGTTCCTTGAAGAGCACGTTGTAGCTGGCGTTGCTGTTGAACGGCGGGTCGATGTAGACCAGATCGACCGACTCGTCGGCGACGTAGCGCCGGAGCACGTCGAGGTTGTCGCCGTAGTAGAGGACGTTCTCCACGACCTGCCGCTCTTACCTTTCGCTCAGTGGATAGTACTGCGGAGCGACAGGCTGGTGCAGCCGGACTGCCTGACCTGTTGTCAGAGCGCCGGGAGTCCCCGAGCGAGAGTTTGTCCTTGACACCCCGTCGCTACACTGGACACGTATGCCAACCTACGCGTGCGACCTCGACGGGATGGTTTTTTCCTTTCCCAGCTTCTTCCAGTCCTTTGTGCCCGCCATGCAAGCGGCCGGGAACAAGG
>CALBSQ010000335.1 GCA_937967325.1 uncultured Chloroflexota bacterium | reverse complement strand
GGTTGTCCACGGTGCTGGCGCTTGCCAATCAGAAAGGCGGCGTGGGAAAAACGACCACGGCCATCAACCTGGCAATGGCGCTGGCGGCCAGCGGTTTCCGCGTGCTGCTCGTCGATGCCGATCCCCAGTCCAACACGACCAGCATCTTCGGGCTGCCCAAACGGGGGGCGCCGTCGCTCTATGAGGGCCTCCTGCAGGAGTCGCCTGCCCACTCGCTCATTCGGCGCGACGTACGGCCGGGTCTGGATCTCATGCCCAGCTCCGTGGACCTCGCCGGCGCCGAAATAGAGCTGGTCGCGCTCCCCGAGCGCGAACGACGGCTGCAGCAGCTGCTTCGACCCATCTTAGACGACTACGCGGCCGTGCTGATCGACAATCCACCGTCGCTTGGCCTGCTGACCATCAACACGATGGTAGCGGCGACCGGCGTCCTGGTGCCGCTCCAATGCGAATATCTGGCGCTGGAGGGCTTGAGCCAGGTGTTGGACACCCTAGCGCGCGTCCGCGCACGGCTGAACAGCCGGTTGGAGCTGTTCGGCATCGTGCTCACCATGTTCGACGGCCGCACGAATCTCGCGGCCGACGTGGTTGCCGACGTGCGCCGCCACTACCCGCGCGAGGCCTTCGTGACGCTGATCCCGCGCTCTGTACGGATCGCCGAGGCGCCGAGCTACGGAATGTCGGTGCTGGAATATGCGCCAACCTCGGGCGGCGCCGCGGCCTATCAGGCCCTCGCGGGCGAGGTGCTCGCCCGCCTCCATCCGACGCCGACGAGGCCTATTTCTGCTGTTTCTTGAGTACTGGCAGGCCGGAGCCGGCGCGCTCGCTCACCTCATAGCCGTCGGGCATGGCATCCAGCGTCTTCCCCTCTCGCACATCGCGGGTAAAGAAGTAAATGCGCTGGTCGCGACCGTTCTGGAGTTTTACCATCTGACTGTTCAAGTAATACGTGTCGCCCTTGCGGTTTTTGTAGGTAAAGGCCAAGCCGATCTCCTCCTTCTGTCCGTGCCACGTCCAAGCACGCAGAGATAGTAGCAAATTTCTGTCCAGAGGGGACCAGATGGGGGACAGCGCCGCGTTGCGGCGATTCGTGCGCCACGGTAGGATGAATGCAGATTGCGTCGCCGCTGGCGCGACGGGCCACGGCACAAGGGGGGACGCGGTACCGATGAGTCAAGAAATCCTGATGCCCCGGCTGAGCGACACGATGGAGGAAGGTACCATCTCCCGTTGGCTGAAGCACGTAGGGGACCACGTCGAAAAAGGCGAGATCCTCGTGGAGATCGAAACCGATAAGGCCAACATGGAGTACCCGGCCTTCTCTGCCGGCACCCTCCAGAAGGTGCTGGCCCAGGAGGGGCAGACCGTGAAGATCGGGGAGGCCATTGCCCTGATCGGCGATTCCGCCGCGAGCGCGGAAACCAATGCCAATGGCGGCGATCGGGCGACCACTGAGCGGAAAGCGGCGACGACTTCGGCAGAAAACCATAGCCACGCCAGCGTTGAGGCGCCAGCGCCCCAGGCCACGGGCGATGCGTTGGCGGCGGCGCCGGGACAAGCGGCTGGGCCGACCACATCCGGCGTCGTGACACGCGAAGGGGGCGCCGGGCGCGACACGCAAGGCCCGCAACAATCTGGTGAGGTCAGCTACAACGGCGAGCGCGTGAAGGCCTCGCCACTGGCGCGGAAAGTGGCCGCGGAGCAAGGGATCGACCTCAAGCTGGTCAAGGGTACCGGCCCCGGCGGGCGCATCATTCGCGAGGACGTGGTCAACTTCCGCCCATCAGCACCGCCGCCCCCACCAGCGTCGACGCCCGCTCAGCCCGCGCCGGGGGCGTGGCAAGGATCGCAACTCAAGCCACTGACGCGAATGCAGCAGGTCATTGCCCGCCGCATGGTCGAGTCCAAGACGCAGGTACCGCACTTTTACGTCACCAATGAGGTTGACATGGAGGAGGCGGACGATCTGCGGCGGCGGCTGAACGCCGGGCTGGAAAAGGAGCAGCAGGTCCGTCTGGACGCCATCATCATCCGCGCCTGTGCCCTGGCGTTGGGCAAGTTCCCCGTGGTCAACGCCAGCTATCGCGACGGCCAGTTCGAGTACCACGACTACGTCCACGTCGGCTTCGCGGTATCGCTGCCGGAAGGGCTGGTCGTACCAGTGGTGCACGACTGCGACAAGAAGGGCGTGCGCCAGATCGACCAGGAGATGCGTCCGCTGATCGAGCGCGCTCGCGGCAACAAGCTGAGTCCCGCCGATCTGGAGCACAGCACCTTCAGTATCTCCAACCTGGGCATGTACGACGTGGATGAGTTCGACGCCGTAGTCAACCCGCCCAACGCCGCCATCCTTGCCGTCGGCGCCACCAAGCCGGCACCGGCCGTGGTGGACGGGCAGCTCGCCATCCGCAAGCGGATGAAGCTGACCCTTTCTTGCGATCATCGCATTCTGTACGGCGCGCCAGGCGCCCAGTTCCTGCAAGAGCTCAAGCGGATTCTGCAGTCGCCCTACAGCCTGGTGCTGTGAGGGGAGCAAGCCCGTGACGCTACGCATCCAACCCGCACCAAAGGAAGGCGACAGCCCACCGCCGCAGCCTATACTGCTCCAGCCGCGACGGCCGGAGTGGCTGAAAGTGCCGTTGCCGGGCAGTCCGAACTATCTGGACGTGAAGCGCCTCCTGCGCAGCCATGGTCTGCACACGGTGTGCGAGGAGGCACACTGCCCCAACATCGGGGAGTGCTTCGAGCATCGCACCGCCACATTCATGATCCTCGGCGACATCTGCACGCGCGCCTGCCGCTACTGCGCCGTCACCACGGGTCGCCCCCACGCCATCGACCAGGATGAGCCGCGCCGCGTCGGGGAGGCCGTACGCCTACTGGGCCTCCAGCACGCAGTCGTCACCTCAGTCGACCGCGACGACCAGCCCGACGGCGGCGCCCGCGTCTTCGCCGAAACGATCCGCGAGATCCGCCGCCAATCGCCCGACACGACCGTCGAGGTGTTAATTCCCGACTTCCAAGGCGTCTGGTGGGCACTGGAGCTGGTGATGGAGGCCAAGCCAGACATCCTCAACCACAACGTCGAGACCGTTCCCCGGCTGTATCGCCGCGTCCGCCCGAAGGCGAGATACGAGCAGTCGCTGGAGCTGTTGGAGCGAGCGGCCCTGCTCTGCCCGGAGAGCGTGACGAAGTCCGGGGTGATGGTCGGGCTGGGCGAGGAGCGGGACGAGCTGGTGGAGACGATGGCGGATATTCGCGCCGTCGGTACCGGCATCCTGACCCTGGGCCAGTACCTGCGTCCCTCGCTGAAGCACGTCCCACTGGCACGGTATTACACGCCCGCCGAATTCGCCCAGCTCAAAGAGATCGGTTTGGGCTTCGGCTTTCGACACGTGGAATCCGGCCCGCTTGTGCGCAGCTCCTACCACGCCCACGCCCAGGTCGAGCGGGCGCAAGCGGCCGGGTAATGGCCGAAACACGGGCAGATAGGCCGGGAGTGGTCACCTGGCTCGGCCAGGTTGACTATCGCGCGGCCTGGGCCTTGCAGCGCGGCCTGGCGGAAGCCCGTCGCTACGACCTCGTTCCGGACGTGCTCCTGCTTGTCGAGCATCCGCACACCTTCACCTTAGGGCGTCGCGGCAGTCCCCAACACATCTTGCTCGACGAGGAGGGGCTGCAACGGCGCGGCGTCAGCGTGGTCCCCATCGACCGAGGCGGCGACGTCACCTATCACGGTCCTGGCCAGTTGGTCGCCTACCCGATCCTTCACCTTGGCCGATGGGGCAGCGACATCGGACGGTACCTACGCCTGCTCGAGGAGGTCGCGCTGCGCGTGGCGGCGGCATACGGCATTGCCGGCGAGCGCATCACCGGCAAGACCGGCGTCTGGGTGGCGAATGACAAGCTGACGGCCATTGGCGTCCGTGTATCCCGTTGGGTGACCACGCACGGCCTGGCCCTGAACGTCGCCCCTGACATGAGCTACTTCGAGGACATCGTGCCGTGCGGCCTGTACGGGCACGGCGCGACGTCGCTGGCACGGCTGCTCGGAATCGCGCCACCGATGGATGCTGTGCGCCTCACCATGCAACAGGCATTCAGCGAAGTGCTCAGCCTGGAACTGCAACCGGTAGACGCGGCGACCCTGCAAAGCTGGGCACTGCCCGCTCCCCCCGAGCCTTCGCCGTCCGCGGCGCAGCAGGGGGGTCGGGGGGCAGAGGAGCAGGGGAGCAA
>CALBSQ010000334.1 GCA_937967325.1 uncultured Chloroflexota bacterium | reverse complement strand
CCGGGCAGCGGGCCGATGCCGCTGGGACCGTGCCCGGTCGCGAAGAAGAGGCCATCGAGATCGCCCTGTCCAATGATTGGCACGCCGTCCGGCGAGAGCGGACGAAACCCGGTCCACAGCTCGTTGATTGCACAGTGGGCGAGGTCCGGCACGATGCGGATGGCCGTGTTGAGGAGCCAGGCAACGCCGCCGGCTGTCAGACTGGCACTCCACCCGGCCATCTCCCGAGTTGCGCCGACTATGACGCGCCCATCCGCTCTCGGCACGATGTAGGGGTCGCCCGGAGTGAGGATAACGTGGCGCAGGTCGACGTCGCCGCGCTCCAGCGCCAGGATCTGACCACGTTGCGGCGTCACCGGCGCTATGGGCCGGCACCCAGCGATGCCGCTCGACCAGGCTCCGGCGGCCACCACCACGTGGCGCGCCGGAATCGCCGCATCCACAAGGCGCACACCGCCGACACGGTTGCCCTCCAGGATGATCTCGCGAACCTCGGCCCCCGAGCGCACCTCCACTCCGCTCCGGCGGCAAGCGATCTCCAAGGCCCGGCAGAGGCGGCGGTTCTCGACATTGCCGCCTGGCCGCCATAATGCGGCGGGGATAGCCGGACTCAGCGACGGCTCGGCCTCGTGCAGCGCTGCATTCTCCAGCAGACGCCCACCCTCGACATGTCCCGAGCTCGACGTGCGCCGTAAGGCATTCGCTTGGGCGGCATCCAGTGCCGGAACCAGGCAGCCCGTGAGACGAAATTCGGGATCAAGCCCAGACTCGTCTTGAACTTGTTTGGCGAACGCGGGCCAGAGCCGGTAGCTGAGCGCCTGAAGTTGGACTCCCGGTTCGACGCTCGGTCCGGCCGGCGCACTGACGATGCCGGCCGAGGCCCAGGACGCGGCGCGGCCCGGGCGGTCCCGCTCCAGGACGGTGACCGATAGGCGGCGTCGCCGAAGCTCGCGAGCGGTCGCCAGACCCACGGCGCCGCCACCAATTACCACCGCATCCGGCATGGTCGTCGATCCCTTCCTTGCGAAGCGTCCGCGGTCCGGTGACTCTCGGCCCGCCAGTATACTGATCGGAGAGGACGAACGAGCATCCAGTGATGCTGGGAAGCAGGAGCCAGAATGCGAACAATCATTGCCGGGGGGAGCGGCCTCATCGGACGCGCGCTGTCGGCCGAGCTGGTGGCCGGCGGTCATGAGGTAATCGTGCTGAGCCGCGGGCCCGATCGGGTGAGCAACCTACCGACGGGTGTACGAGTCGAGCGGTGGGACGGGAAAACGTCGGCAGGCTGGGGTCCGCTGGCCAGCGGCGCCTCGGCCATAGTCAACCTGGCCGGCGAGAATCTGTCCAGCGGTCGCTGGACACCGGAGCGCCGCCAGGAGATACGTGAGAGTCGGGTTCTCGCCGGCCAGGCGGTGGTCCAGGCCGTCCGCGAGGCCGACCAGAAGCCGGGCGTGCTCATTCAATCGTCGGCCGTCGGCTTCTACGGCCCGCGGGGGAACGAAGAAGTGACCGAACAGACGCCAGCGGGGAGCGACTTTCTCGCCCAGGTGTGTACGGCGTGGGAAGCGTCCACCGCGCCGGTAGAATCCTTCGGCGTGCGCCGCACCGTCATCCGCACGGGCATCGTGTTGAGCCATCAGGGTGGCGCGCTGCCGCGACTGCTCCTACCCTTCCGCTTCTTTGCAGGCGGACCTCTCGGCGACGGCCGCCAGTGGTATCCCTGGATTCACATCGCAGACGAGGTGTCAGCTATCCGCTGGCTCATCGAAACGCCGGGGGGCCGGGGCGTCTTCAATCTCAGCGCCCCAAGCCCGCTCACCAACGCCGACCTGGCTCGGGCTATTGGTCGGGCGCTGGGCCGGCCATCGCTGCTGCCGACCCCTTCGTTCGTCTTGCGCCTGGCGCTGGGCGACATGTCCACCGTCGTGCTGGATGGGCAGCGCGCAGTGCCACGCCGCTTGTCTGAGCTCGGCTATGCGTTCCGCTTTCCCGCTGCTGACGCGGCGCTGCGCGACCTGCTGCATTGACCCCTTCGTGCAACCGATAGGCGGTGCCGAATGAGCGCCAGAGCGCCGACGGTGTGGTGGCGATTCCGCCTCAGCAGAGCCCGCCTGCTCACCCTGACGAGTCTCATCATCACCGCCGGCTACGCTGTGGCGCTCGCCAGCTTTGAGGAACAGCCGCTGGCGGGAGTCGATGACAGTGTGGCGAAGATGGTCGCCCGTCAGGTCGTGGTGACGACATTCGCGCGCCTGTTGGTTATCGCGGCGACCTTTTGGCTCGTGCTCTGGCGTAGTCGAGCAGGCTACGGACTCGCTATATTCATCGGCGTCGCTACGTTGGTGCTGTTCGCCGTCGCGGCCGCGGCGGCGCAAGACAGCGGACCGTCCGACGTGCCGCTCTGGCTGCAACTGATCGGCGCCGCCGCGTCACTGGCCATGGTGCTGGGCGGCGTCGTCTCCTGGCGCCAGGCGCGTTAGGCCATACGTCCGGTTCAGCGCGCCATGTAGCCGGGCGCCGTCGCCGCATTCGGCGACGGGCCTTGAGCCGGCCGGACGGTCCAGGCATGAAGCGCATGATCGTCGGCGCCCGCAACCAAGAGGTCACCTTCGGGCGACCAGACGACGCCGTTGACGTCGTAGCCCACCGCCAGGTCGGCCAGCACGGTCCGCTGCTGAACATCCCAAAGCGTCACGCTGAATCGCAGCGACGACACCGCCAGCAGCGAGGCGTTGGGCGACCAGGCCACCGCGTTGACCGGGCGACCCTGCGGCAGCTCCGCGATGAGCGCGCCGCCGGCCGCGCTCAACAGGCGGACCGTACCGGACTCGTCACCCGCTGCAAGCTGCGTGCCGTCTGGCGACCAGGCCAAGCTGTTGACGTCGCGCCGCTCCGGAGCCTTCACCTGCCAGCGTTGCCGGCCATCGGCGCCCCACACCGTCACGTCGCCGCCTCGGCTTCCGCCTACAAGAGAGGCGCCATCGGGCGACCACGCGACCGCCGTCGTCTGGCCATCTACCGGCAGCGCCGGGCCGGGAGTGCCGGGTCCGCTCCACAGCATCACGGCGCCTTCGCCACCGGCGAGGGCAAGCGTGCCGCCTTTCGGCGACCAGGCCACGGCCGCATAGCGATTCACCTGTGCCGGCAGGGTAGCCGGCCTGGCCCCGCTCTCGGGCCAGAACGACACCGCGCCAAGCGTGGTGGCGATGGCGAGACGTGCGCCGTCGGAGGTCCAGGACAGCCCCGAAACAAACCCCGCTACCTGCACAGTTTGCAACACATTGCCGCCGCGATCCCACAGCCGCACCTGGCCGGACGCCGAGCCGGAGACAAAGCGTCCCTGACCTGGCTGCCAGACCAACGTTTCAACAGCTCCGGCGTTGCCGGCTCTCGTCCAGGCGGATTCGACATCCAACGACGCCGGATGTGCGTCGCTCGCGGTCGCAGCAGCACCGCCGGCTGAAACCGACGCGTTGTCTGTGGAAGTGGATGTCACGGGTGGAGCGCCACAGCCAGCGCAGCTCAGCACACCCCAGTACGAGAGGAGCAGCACGCCGCGCCGTCCCACCGGCCGCCGCGCCGCATTGACGGCGAGCATCGATTCCCAACCATTCGTCCGAGCAGTCACCGGCGGGACGCGTCCCGCGACGGCGCGGCCATGAGTTCATGGTACAGGTGGATCAGCTCATCGGTGGCCTGTTGCCAGGTGTGAACTCGAGCCCGGGCTGTCTGCCCGAAGCGCGCGCGCAGTTCGTCGTCATCGACCAAGCGAGCAAGTGAGCCGGCCAATGCAACTGGATCAGCCGGTGGTACGAGGATGCCCGTCACGCCGTCCAAGACAACCTCTGGAATGCCGCCCACGCGCGATGCCACCACCGACTTTCCCGCCGCGGCCGCTTCCAGATTGATCGTACCCAACCCCTCCGGTATTACGGACGGACAACACACGATGTCCGCTGCAAGCAACGGCTCACTCATCGCCGCCGCGGGAATACCGCCCAGCCAGTGTACCGGCAAGCCGGCCGCCTTCCGCCGCAGCTCGTCCTCGTAGATCGACGGCGCCTCACGCCGCAGCGTGTCCACGGAACGCCAGTGGTTGCTTGAGCCGGCTACCAGCAGCGCCGGACGGCGATCCTCCGGCAAGAGCGCAAGCGCGGCCAGCAAGTGGTGGAGTCCCTTCTCAGGCGCCACCTGGCCGGCAAACAGCACCACGACCCGATCAGGCGCCAATCCCAACCGCTGGCGCAGCCGCCGGCCACTGGACGGCTCAGCGTACCGCCATGGATCGGCCCCGTTGCGGATCACGTGAACGGCTCGCCCGTGGCATGGATGCCCCCGGCTGAACTCCTCGGCCAGAAAGGCGCTCGCGCACACCACGGCGTCTACCCGCTTCAGCAGCCGCCGCTCCCACATCGTTGCTCCACCCGGCGCCATGTGGAGGTGCAGGATGCGCAGACCAGCACGCGGCGCGGCCAGCAGGCTCGGCAAAGCATGGACATGCAGGACATCCGCGACCGGCAACGCTGCCATCCGGCTCGCCAATGCGAGCTGATAGCGAACGTCAATTCGGCCCAGTCGCGCCCACTTCCACGGCTGGACACCGCGAATTGTTACGCCGCCCAGTTGATAGGTCGCCGCCGTCGCCGCCCCATTGCGTAGGCCCCAGAGCTCTGCGCGGGCGCCCGCCCCCACGGCGCCGCCAGCGAAGGCCAGCGCGGCCCCCACCAGTCCACTCACACTGTCCCGCTGTAGCGATCGCGGAAGCATGCCCACTGCCGGCAGCAGGTGACGAATGAGCAGGGGAGCGATCGCCATATGGCCGCCATTGTAGCGACTCAGCCGCGACAGACCTGCTCCAGAGGGCCGGTGCTACACTGAAAACCTGGGGCTCTCGGCGCCGCGGCGTGACTCTGACGCAATTGGTGCGTCGTACTACGTGACGGCGAGCCAGAAGGCGCCCGGCCGGGGTGAGGAGCGTGCGAAACCGTGGCGAGCCCCCGCTTGTACCGAACGCGGCGAGGGCCCCGCGGACTCGCGATCACCATCGTTCTCCTAACAATCGTCGCGGCCGCCGGAATCTGGTTTGACCGTGCCATCTACGAGCCGGTGCATTCGATCATCGGCCAGACCATCGCGGTCCCCACGCCCGTCCCCGCCGTGGCGCCCACTACGGCTCCTCCGAATCCCACTGCGGCCGCGGGCGCCGCCTCTACAACGGCCGCCTCGCTGCAACCATCGCCGAGCACGCCGCAACCGACCGCGACACCGCTCCCTACGCTTTCGGGAACGGACCGGATCAACATCCTGTTGCTCGGTAGCGATACGGATACGAAGTTCGGCGGCAGTTATATCACCCAGATCATGCTCGTGGCCACCATCGACCCGGTCCATCACACCGTGGGTCTCTTGTCGGTACCGCGCGATTTCTGGGTTCCCATTCCTGGCCACGGCGTCGGCAAGATCCAGATCGCCTATCAGTTCGGCAACCAGGACCATCCGAATTGGGGTGGCATCGCTCTTGCTCGCCAAACCATCGAAGACGACTTCGGAATCCACATCGACCACTACGCTTGGATCGGCCTGGAAGGCTTCATCAAGGTCATCGATACGGCAGGTGGTGTGGACGTCGACGTGCTGCACCCCATCCTGGACGACACCTACCCCGATGACATTAGCAACGGCAAGGTCACGACGACGGACATCTACGCCTATCGCCGGCTCTATATTCCGGCCGGTCCCCAACATCTGGACGGCAACACCGCCCTGCAGTACGTGCGCTCGCGCCACGCCGACCTGATCGGCGACTTCGGCCGATCGCAACGGCAACAGGAAGTGTTGCTCAAGCTGCGACGGAAAGTCGAGCAGCCGGGCACGATCCTGCGCATCCCGCAGTACCTGGACGATCTCCAGAGCTTCGTGAAGAGCGATTTCAGCGTGACGGAGCTCCCAGCCTACGGCAATTTTCTGCGCCAGTACGGCAACCAGTCCGTCACGCAGGTAGTCCTGATGCCTCCCCAATATTCTTCACTGGGCGTCTCGGGCGACGGACAGGACATTGTGATCCCCAACTGGCCCGCCGTCCACGACCTGGTGGCACGCATGTTTGCGCCTCCGCTGGCCAATGGGTCACCCGCGCTCGTGGACCCGGGAAGCGCCCGCATCGCCGTCGAGAATGGTACGACCATTGGGGGGTTGGGCGCTCGCGCGGTCATCTATCTCAACACGCTCGGCTACACTGTGGGCCCGGCACGTGATGCCGTCGGCACGGGTTACGCCACCACCGTCGTGACGGTGTACAACCCCGACAAGCAGGCGCTGGCCGGTATGCTCGCGCAAGCCTTTGGGGCTGAGGTTCGTAACGCGCGCGGCGGTACGCCGCCGGGGGCGGACGACATTGTGGTAACGCTAGGGCAGGCACACGGAACGTTCGAGGGATTCTGAATGCGTCGCTATATCGCACTCGCGCTGACGATCTTGGTCTGCAGCAGCTGCAGCGCCTTCGCTCCGGCGGCCGGTCTGGCCGGCGTGGCGAGTGTTCCCAGCGCCAGTGTCGGCGGCCGGCTGCTCTATGTGCGCAACGGCTCGGTCGAGGAATTGTCGTCCGCGGGCACCAAGGAGATCGCCAAGGCGGACCCGAACAAGGGCTCCTACGCCATGCCGGCGTGGTCGCCGGACGGCGGACAGATCGCCTACATGATCCGCCAAAAGAACTTCAGCGACATCGGGCTCATGAGCGCCGACGGCGCTGGCCAGACGCTCCTCACGCGCGACGAGAACAGTGTGATCGATAACAATCTGTGGGCAGCCATGCCCGCCTGGTCGCCCGACGGCAAGCATATCCTGTATAGCTCCGACCAGGGCAAGTCCGGAGCAAACATCGACCTGCGCATCTGGCTGATGACGCTGGCCACGCGCCGGGCCGCGACGGTCACCACGCCCGACTTTCAGGCCGGGGGCGACGCCGACGCGTCGTTCCGGCCAGGCCACCCGGATCAGCTTGTCTACACGCGCTGGTCCTATGAGACCAACGGCACGGCTGCCTATTCGACCCTGGTTCTCTACAACCTCACCACGCAAGAGCGCTTCGCGCTCACGCCGACCAAGGACACCGACTTTCAGCCCGCCTGGTCACCCGACGGCAAGACCCTGGCCTTCATCCGCCGCGGCCAGGCGAGCGACGAGCTCTATGCAGCGGCCGTACCCGTAAACATTACCGCCGACCTGACGCTTCCCGCGACGCTGTTAGAATCCGGCGTCAACGCGCAGCCCTGCTGGTCGCCCGATGGTAGCGAGCTGGCCTACATCTCGGAGAACAACAACCAGTTCGATCTGTACCAGGTCGGCGTCAGCACGGCACCGACGATCTCAGCGCACGGCAAGCCAACCCAACTCACCAACGACGGCATCGACGCCACCAGCCGGCCGAGCTGGACCAGATAGGGGTTGGGGATTAGGGATTAGGGGTTGGTCCCTAGGCTGGAGAGTTCGTCCGCCAACAAGCTGGAGCCAATCGCCCACGAAGGTCCCAACCTGACAGTTCGTCGCCTAACCCCCAACCCCTAATCCCTACGCTGTTACGCTTCGCACGCCGCGCATGACGGCAAGCAAAATGATGGCCCCGACGATGCTCACCAACAGATGCGACACCGACAGGACGTTGCCGGTCCGAATATGGAACAGCAGCGAGAAGAGGGCGCCGCCGATCACGGAGCCGGCGATACCAACCAGGATGTCACCAGCCAGGCCGTACGGGCTGCCAACGACCTTGCCGGCAACCCACCCAGCAATCAGCCCCAGCAGGACCCAAGGCACAATCGTGAAGAACACGAACCCGGCGACGGAGGAGGCCACCCAGAGAAACACGATAGCGGCCAGCACGAGGAGTACCACCGGGACAATCATCTGCAAACCCCTTCAGGCGCAATCCGCGCGGCATCCAAACACCACATACTGAAGTATACGGACGTCGGCTAAAGATTGGCTGAAGACGCCGCGTCACCTAATCGCGCACGCTAAAGCCAACAAACTCGCCTGTGGCCGGCAACCATTGGACGTCAACGCCTGACACGTGAGACAGACGCGGGCCGCGCCACAGCGCTTCCAGCAGATCCACCACCGATTCTCGAACCCCTTCGGCCACTACGTCGACCGAGCTGCCGTCAGCGCCATTGCGAACGAAGCCGTTGCAGCGACGGGCCTGAGCCTGCCGCTGAGCAAACGCGCGGAAACCGACCCCTTGGACTCGGCCGCGCACAGCGGCCTCAAGTCGAACAAGACTGACGCGATCACCAGCCAAGGCCGCCTCCCTCTACCTGATCGGTCTTGCGCTTGCCGACAGTCGCTAAATCAGATGCGCGAGCAGCAGGTAGATCACCACGGCGGCGATCACGATGATGAGGAGCGCTAGCGCCAACAGCCAGCGCCAGCGTGATCGCGCGGTTCGGGACACCGAAGCAGCTTCCGGCGTCGCCACCGGCGACGGCGTCGGCATGGCAACCGGCGCCGCGACAAACTGGCTGGGCGCCAGGAGCGGCACGCTGGTGCGCCTGACCTCAACGGTCAACGTCGCGGCCCGCTCTATGGCGTTGCCGGCGCTGAGTCCGTCAGCCGCGGATGGCGAGGCGCTCCCGGACCCATTGCCCGCTACGGGTGTGACAAGCTCTGCGCCAGCAACGCCGTCAAGTGCGCCATCTACCTGCTCCGCGCTCGCATCTCCAGTTGACGTCAGGGGCCGGCCACATTGGACGCAGGAAACCGCGTCGTCAGCGTTGTCATGCCGGCAATTTTCACAGCGTCGCATGTGGCGCTCCTTCGCTCAAACGTCGATGAACACAGTATGCGCGGGCAGACCGACCCTGTAAAGCCACGGGGAAAACCGGTTCTTGCACCAGGCACAGGCTGAATGGTGTGCTAAGCTCAGCAGGGCGTCGACGAGCCACGGTCAAACCGGCGATGTCGATTTGGGAGAGGGCATGATCCGCACGCGCGTCGCCCAGGCTTTGCTCCGCGCGTTCCTGCTCGCTACGTCGATCGCGTCACTTGTGGCCTGCGGTGGCCAACCCGCCGGGGGCCCCGCCTCACCGGCAGGCGCCAACAGCCTGGTTACTACATCCGCGACGAGCTCGTCGACTTCGGCAACCGCGTTTATCTCGTCTTCGGCGCCGTCCACCCTCGCGCCGTCGGCCGCACCACCAACGTCGCCTTCGCCGACTCCAGCGACGGTAGCACCCACCACCACAACGGCTCCAGCCAGCCCCGTGGCTGGCGAGCCCAGCGCGACTCCTGCCCGGGTCTCCAACGCCCAGAGCAGCGCACCGGTGACGGCGACAACGGCCCCCGCCGTGACGGCGACCGCTGTGCCACCGACTGCTACGTCAGCGCCAACAGCAGTCCCAACGCCGAGATCGCCGCCGACCGGTCTCCCCGCTACCGCTACTCCGGTACCCGCGGCGCCACAGGCCGACTCGGCGGCAGCGGCGCGAGGTAAGGCGATCTTCACATCATCTGTCGGTTGTGCTCTCTGCCACACCATCCAGGGCGTCTCCAGCGGCGACCAGGGGCCGAACCTCACGCACATCGCGACTCATCCCTACGACAGTTTGTCCAATGACCCGGCCTTCCTACACCGCTGGATCAAGAATCCCCAGGCAATCAAGCCGAGCACGATCATGCCCGATCTGGGCCTCTCCGACCAGCAGATCAACGATCTGGTCGCCTACCTGGAGACGCTTCGGTAGTCGACTGGAGTGGTGTGCGATGTGCCAGAGGTGACATTGTGCTTGTCCACGATTCCAGAAGCGCTACGACAATCGGTTCAGGCGGCCGTGCTCCGCCCGAAACGACGAAACAGCGGCCGGACACGCTCTCGGCAGGGTTACCGGTCTTCCTGTACTGACAGCGCTGCTGATCTCCTGCCCGAAGCTCAAGGTGCTCGTCACCAGCCGCTCGGTCTTGCATCTGGCAGGAGAACAGACCTATCCCCTAGCGCCGCTGGTAGTGCCCGCTCTCGACCGGCCGAGTGTACGTGAACCTCCTGGTCGATGAGAGCGAGGACCATGTCCGCGCGGTCTACAATCCCGCCGCCTACGCGCGGCTAGTCGCCCTGACGAATCGTTACGACCCGACCACCTTCTTCCGCCTCAACCAGAACATTAAGCCCACTGTCTGAGCGCGGTCTGGCTTGGGCGATGCGCCGAACGGCGAACGGTGAGCTATGATCGTCCCGACGCGAGTAGAAGGAGGAGGACCGAATGACGGATGTGCCGCAGACGGCGGACTTCGACGCCCGGCCGCCGATGCCGGTCACCGAGTACGAGCAGACGGTTAAACGGGTGAACGTCGGCTACGACTTGGCGTTCACGCTTACCGGCTGCTTCTTGCAGGCGCTTCACCGTCCGGAGCTGGACCTGCTGGTTGTGGGGGCAGGCGGCGGGATGGAGATCGAGCGGTTCCTGCCGGGGAACCCCGGCTGGCGCCTCACGGGGGTGGATCCGTCGCAAGACATGCTCGCCCTGGCCCAGGCCAAAGCCGACAGCCTGGGCGTGCGCGAGCGGGTCACGCTGGCCCGGGGGACCGTGGCAGACCTGGCACCCGAGGCCCGCTTCGATGCGGCGACCTGCCTGTTCGTCCTGCACTTCCTGCCTGACGAGGGCAAGCTGGCGCTCTTGCGGGGAGTTGCCGGGCGGCTGCGCCCGGACGCGCCCGTGCTCGTCGCGAGCGGCGCGCGCGTGGACGAAGGGGGCCTGCGCAACGACTTCCTCGGCGCCTGGCAGCAATATGGGGAGCTGATGGGCATGCCCGCCGCGCGGATGGCGGCGACCATCGAGCAACTGACGGCGCAGCAGGCCCACATGACCACTGCGGAGGGCTACGCGCGCCTGCTGGGCGAGGCGGGCTTCCGGCGGGTGGCCCCCT
>CALBSQ010000333.1 GCA_937967325.1 uncultured Chloroflexota bacterium | reverse complement strand
GGGGGTGGGGTCCGCTGCCAGCCGATCTCGCCGGCAAAGCCAGCCGGGGAGGACCGGGCATCCGCGGGGCGAGCGTCCTCGTGGTGCGGTCCGCGTTCCACCAGTCCTTCAACGGCTTCGCCCGGGATCAGTCCGGTAAGGCGCTCTAGCGAGACCCTGGACTGCCGGTATTCGGTGACCACCTGGGCCAGGGCGCGGGGCAGGCGGGGTAGGAACCACAGGTAGTAGACGAAGAGGGAGAAGTCCCCCACGGTGAAGCTGCCGGAGCGCATGTACCGGCTAGCCAGGAGCAGCATCAGCCCGGCCCCCAGGTTCATGGTGTTCGCGGATACCGAGCCGAGGAGTTCGGAGAAGAAGCGGGCGCGCACGGCCGTCCGTCGCCGCGTGTCGCTGAGCGCGCCGAGCCGGTCGACCACCGCCGTCTCCCGCGCCGGTAGCGCTGGATGCGCCGGCCGGCCCGGTCCACCAGCACGACCACGGCCAGCACCGGCACTACGACGACGAGGGTGATCGGCCAGTTGATGCGCGCCATGATCGCCAGCAGCGCCAGCAGCCCCGCCACACTGAGTCCGGCCGGCGCCCGGTGCATGAGCAGGTCGAACACCCGCTGCGCGATCGGGTCCGGCGCCAGCGTCACCAGCACGAAGAAGGTCCACGCCAGCGCCTGTTCCACGTATAGCCGCGGTCCGGTAGCGGACCAGCTCCCAGAGCAGTCGCCACTGCTTCACGACAGCACCTCCTCCATCCCATGGCGCAGGAGCTGGGAGAAGCGCGAGCGCGGGTCCCCAGGCAGCGCCTCTCGAGGGCCGAGTTCCTGCACCCGGACGCCCTCCAGGATCAAGATCGCATCGACGCGCCGTACCGTTTCCAGCCGGTGCGCGATCACGATGCCGGTCCGGCGGGTTGTGCTGCCCTCGAGCCGGGACGGAGCGGAGCCAAGCCGAGGGACTTCCGCCCCAGGGTGCAACAGCGTCTTGATGCTGCGCTGGACCTTCTGCTCCGTGACCGAGTCCAGCCGCGACGACGCCTCGTCGAGGATGACGAGGCCGGGGTCCTTGAGGAACACCCGGGCGAAGGCTAGTAGTTGCGCCTCCCCTGCCGACAGTCCCGCTTCGGCCGGATCCAGGAGGGTGTCGAGACCCTTGGGCAGCCGCTGGTCCCATCCCCACAGCCCGGCCTGGCGCAGCGCCTTCAGGATGCGCTCGTCCGGAACGGTGGGCTGGAAGAAGGCCAGGTTGTCGCGGACCGACGCGCGGAAGAGCTGGACGTCCTGGGTCACCATCCCTACCCGCCGGCGGAGCTCGTCGATCCGCGCCAGCCGGAGGTCGTGGTCGCCCAGCAGCACCCGTCCGGCGTCGGGGTCGTACAGCCGGAGCAGCAGCCGGGCGATCGTCGTCTTGCCGCTACCGGTCCGCCCGAGCACGCCCAGCGTCTGCGCCAGCGCGAAGGAGACGTTCCGCAGCACGGGCGTCTCCTGCTGATAGCCGAAGGTGACATCCTCGAAGCGCACGCCGAGGGACCCCGTGTCGAATGGCGCCCCGCACCATCCTGCACGTTGCTCTCCGCGGCGCCGCGCGCCGCGACCCGGCCGACGCTGGCGCTGGCTCGCTGTAGGCCCTGGAACTGGCGAGTCAAGGTATCGATCGGCACGTACAGGAGCCCGGTGTAGTGGTAGGCCAGGTAGACGGTGCCGAGACTGACCAGGCCGTGCCAAAACAGCGGCGCGCCCAGCCCCAGCGAGAGCACGTCGCCGCCCACCGAGATCGCGTTGGCGATGATGAAGACGACGTTGCCGCGGAGCCTGGCGCGGAGGATGCGCTCCGCCATTCTCGCCATGAGGACGCCCAGCCGGTCGGTGACCAATTCCGCCGCGCCGTTCGGCTTGACGTCCTCGATGCCGCCCAGGCGCTCCTCCAGGAAGCCATAGAGCTCGGCCGTGGCCTGGCGCGAGTGGGCCCATTCCTCGATGGAGAATCGTCCGACCGCCGCCAGCGCCAGCACCACCACGACGCCGGCGATGAACACCACGTTGCCGAGGACCAGCAGGACGAACTGGGAGAAGAAGCTCGCCAGCTCGGTCGGATCCCCGTCCACCCGCTCGATCAGCTCCCCCGGCGGGTGGGCCTGGTGGAACGGCAGGTCGAGCCGCAGCCGGTTGGTCGCTCGCCAGCATCTTCCTGGCCTCCAACGCCTCCCGCTTCGCCAGCAGGCGTCGCTACGCTTCGCCTTGGGGGCACGTCCACCAGTCCCTCTGTCCAGTCGCCCAGGTTTCGTCCGTTGACCCACAATTGGGCCGTCAGGACGTAGCGGCCGGCAGCCGTGTTGGGTGGCAGTGAGAACTCCATCATCCAGGCTCCGTCGCCCCGCGGCGCTACCACCTCGCCGGCGCTGCTCTCGGTCTGCCAGCCTTCTGGGACGTGGAGTGTGGTCCGGATGTCGAGCGGCGAAGACGCGCCGTTGTTGACCTGAAGCATGACCTGGCCGCCCGAACCCGGCGCCAACGTCTGGCGGTAGGGGTGCAGCCGGAGCCACTGCGGGTCGAGGCCGCAGTTTGGATGCTCCCACAGCAGCATGGCCGTCAGCAGGCGCTCCAGCGAGGCGACAGCCTGCCGGCCGCGTCCGCAGAAGGCATGGTAGTCATGCAGGCCCACCGGGTCGTCGGGCGGCGGTCCCTGCAAGCTCCAGAGCTCCCAGAACTGGCCTTCTCCGTAGAGCAGATCGCCGACAAAGGCGACGCGAGTGCCGGCGCAGTCGACGACATAGAAGAGGCTGCCGTCGGTGTGCCCCGGCGTGGCGACGACCTGAATTGCATACCGCTCCCAGAAGAAGGTGTCGCCACCGACCAGGGGGCGATCGATGGCGACCGAGGTGGACAGCACGTTCCCATCCGGACGCAGGCGGAAGCGGTGGAACTGGCTGTCTGGCGCGAGCCAATGGCGCTCCACGGCATCAAACAGCGCTCGCTCGGCTGAAGCAGCTGAGAAGTCCGGCGGCTCGTCTACTCACCGTCTCATCGGGCGATCGGCGTGTGCTCCACAATCGCCCGCAGATCGCCCACCAGCATGCGGGCACGCTCCGGAGCGAGCTCGGCATCCAACTTGGCGAGCAAGGTCTGGCGCGTCTGCCGCTGCTCTTCGCTCAGTTGGTCGGCCGGCGCCGTGGGGTCGCCCATCTCCGGGTGCTCGGCAAAGAGGCGCTGGCGCTCCTGGCGCTGCAGCTCGTTGAAGGCCGGTGGACGTTCGATGAAGTGCCCCAGTTCGCGCATCTGCTGGTCGAAGAAGACGAACACGGGGATGGCGCGGAACTGCCCATGGAGCAGGTACTGGCGCATCAGGTCATCATCCCGGTCGCGAAGAAAGAGGTGCAGGCGCAGCCTGCCCGTCTCCTTGGCCAGTTTCGCCAGGACGGAAAGACCGGCGGCGATGTCGCCGGGCGCATCCTCGGCCAGCACCAGCACATCCAAGGTTTCCGGCAAACCGCGGAAGAAGTCGCGGTCCGCTGCATCAATAACGGTCGTCTGCTCGCTCTGCTGCAGACGCTCGCGATGCTTCGTCATCCCGGCGACGAACTGCTCATACGTCATGCCTTGATCGAGGCGCTCGCGCGTCACCGCCATGCTGCATCGACCTTCCTGGCTATCGTTACAGCCGGCGAGTATAGCAGATGCGCGACGCCGCTACCGCCTAAACTCAATCCACAATGAAACCCGCGGACTCGGCCTCTGGAGATAATGCGGGTTTCATCGTGGACTCGGTATAGGCCAGGGTAGGGCGTGCGCCGCCCGGGCGCCATGCGGCTCACCGCGCGTTTGGTGTGCCGCGCCGCACCGCAAACTTCTCACCTGGCGCCAGCCGGTGAAAACGCCGTCCAGCGTCGTGGATCTTGCTGGCCACGTCCTCCGGATCACCGTTGAACGCGCTGGAGCGGGGTGCGTCGTAGGTGCCGAAATGATACGGAATCAGGTGTGGCGCGCCGACGGCATTCGCCAACCGCGCCGAGCTCTCTACGCCGAGATGCCACTCGTCGCGCGACACGTCACAGAGCAGCACGTCGACATCACGCACCTGCAAGTGCTCCTCCATCAGGCGTGTGTCACCGGGACACCAGATGCAGCCATCCGCTGTGGCCAGCAGGTAGCCACAGCAGTCGCCGGGAGCGAAGGGCGGCCCAAGCCGGGCTGGGTCTCGCAATTGATGAGGGTGATCGGCCGGCGTCGGCGTCACCGCGACCGCGCCCACCTGGAACTGCTCGCCGTAAAATACCGCTTGCAGCCGCTCCTCCGGCACCGCCAGGTCGCGGAGCACCTTGAGCACTGGTGGCGGGCCGAAGTAGCGGGCGCCCGTCGGCAGCAGCACCTGGGCCGACCGGCGGGCCAGGTGGTCGCCATCGGAATGGGTATACAGCACGGCATCCAGCCGCGGCACCGCCGCCGCCTCGATCGGCAGATCAACGAGCAGGCGCCACCCGCCCTCGATGCGCCCCGGCCCCACCAGCGTGATGTGCGGATCGATCAAGAGGAGGGAACCCCGGCCATTGATCAGGAAGCCGGCGCTGCCCAGCCAGTAGAGCGCCGTCTCCGCTGCTACCTCGAAAGCAGCCGGCGTGAGGGAGATACTTGGCGGCGCACTGACCTGCGCCGGCGGTGCTTCCATTGGGAGGGTCTCCTTCCAGACGACACGGGCGCCCCCCCGTTTCATCTCGAAGCAATGGTTCAGTGTAAATGGTAGCATGGAATCGAGGCCATGACGACGACGGTCAACGGGGTGCTGAAGAGCAAGGCCCTGTCGCGTAGACAAACGCCCTTGACGTAAGGAACCTCCATGCTTGCAGACCGCCGCCCGCCCAACATCGTCTTCGTGCTGACCGACGACCAGGGCTACGGCGACCTCGGCTGTCACGGCAACCTCTACTTGCAGACGCCCAACCTTGACCGGTTGCACGGCCAGAGCGCGCATCTCACCAACTTTCACGTTGGGCCAACCTGCTCGCCCACGCGCGCCGGCCTCTACACCGGCCACTATGCCAACAGCACCGGCGTCTGGCACACCGTCGCCGGGCGCTCGCTGCTGCGCCGGGACGAACGCACCCTGGCCGAGGACCTGGCCGGCGCCGGCTACGTCACCGGCCTCTTTGGCAAGTGGCACCTGGGCGACGCCTACCCCTACCGGCCCCAGGATAGGGGCTTCCAGGAGGTCGTCACGCACGGCGGGGGCGGCGTCGGCAACACGCCGGACTACTGGGGCAACCACTACCAGGACGACCACTACTGCCGCAACGGCGCCTGGGAGCCGTTCGAGGGCTACTGCACCGACGTCTGGTTTTCGCTCGGCCTGGACTTCATCACCCGCCACCGGGAGCGGCCGTTCTGCTGCATGCTGACGCCCAACGCCCCCCACTTGCCGCACATCGTGCCGGAGCGCTACAGCCGGCCCTACTTCGACCTGGCCGCAGCCGACCCGGCAGCGGCCCGTTTCTTCCACTATCCTGCCTCCGACCAGATGCTCAAGTTCTACGGCATGGTCGCCTGCATCGACCAGAACGTCGGCCTGCTGCGCACCAGGTTGGCGGAGCTGGGCCTGACCGACAACACCATCTTCCTCTTCATGACCGACAATGGCAGCGCGGGCGGCCTGCGGCGCGACCGCGAGCAGTTCATCACCCATGGCTACAATGCCGGCATGCGCGGCGGCAAGGGCGCGCCCTATGAGGGAGGCCACCGCGTTCCCTTTTTCCTGCACTGGCCCGCCGGCGGTTTTACCACCAGCCGCGACGTGGACACGCTCACCGCCAACGTGGATATCGCCCCAACCCTCCTGGAGCTGTGCGGCGTGCCTTACGACCCGGCGCGCTTCCACGGGCGCAGCCTCGTCCCTCTTCTCCGCGGCGAGGCAACCGGCGTCGAGTGGCAGGAGCGGCCCATCGTCACCGATTCCCAGCGCCTACTCCAGCCCCTCAAGTGGCGGTTGAGCTGCGCCATGCGCGGCCCCTGGCGGCTGATCAACGGCAGCGCACTCTACAACCTACGCCGCGATCCGGAGCAGCGTCACGACGTGGCGGCGGCGCATCCGGAGCTGGTGGAGCAACTGCGTACCGACTACGAAGCCTGGTGGCGGCTCGTCTCCGGCCGCGTGGACGAGGAGATCCCCATCCCCCTCGGCGACCCGGCGGCGCCGCGGGTGCTGCTCACGTCGCACGACTGGCGCCGGCAGTCCGACCGCGCCATGGGCATTGAGGCGTACGGTGACGATGCCCTCTGCGTCTGGAACCAGGCCCAGGTCCACGCCGGGCCGGAGCACCAGGGCTACTGGGAGGTCGACGTGGTGCGCGCGGGTGCCTATCGCCTCGAGCTGCGGCGCTGGCCGCGCGAAGCGGACCTGGCGCTGACGGCGGGCCTGCCGGGCGAGGCCACGCCGTACGACGACCGCGTCGCCGCCGGCTACGGTGGCGGCCGGGCGATCCCCATCCGGCGCGCCATCCTGCGCGTCGCTGGCCGCGGGGCGGAATGCGACGTCGCCCCCGCCGCCACGTCCGCCACGTTCGCGCTCGAGCTGCCCGCCGGCCCAACGCACCTGGAGACGGCGTTCCGCACCGAGGACGGGGCCACCCTCGGCGCCTACTACGTCTACATCGAGCCCGTTCGGCTGGGCTGACCAGCGGCCGGATCAGACGAGAAGATCGAACGCTACCGGGCGCCGCTGCGCGACGACCTGCTGCCGTTCAACGCCACGCCGGCCGAGGCCGGGCTGGGGGAACTCGTGGCGGTGTCCCTCGAATGAAGGTCCCCGTCCCTGCGCTGGCCACCATCGCAGCGGCAGAGGAGAGTGCCTTGGACCGAAGGCGGCGCCACCAACTCTTCATGGGCCCACTGTGGGGAGTGCCGCTCCGCCGGCTGTGCCGACCACCTGCGCTGCTGCTCCCAGGGCTTGCACATACTGAGCGTGGTACTGGCTGTAGCCCTGGGCGCTCGGGTCGAAGGCGAGCAGCCAGTCCTGGGCGTAGAGCTCGAAGATCTGGGTGTGAACGGCGAGGGCAGTTTGGAGCAGCGGGGGCAGCGGTCCGGTCATCTCGATCCCCGGCGTGACGGAGCCAATGCCTGGCCCTGGGTACGACTGATACAGCGTCTGGACAAACAGCGGCATCTTGCCGGCGTACTGGTCGTAGAGGGCGCACCAGTTCGTCTGGTCGCACGGCTGGTGTGACGAGTAGCCTGTCACGTCTCTGGCCTGCAGGCCATCGAAGCCAAAGCCGATACCGGCGGCCGCGTCCTGCTGGGCGATCTGCGCGGCCGGCGGGTCGTTGGCATAGTCGTTGAACGACACGATGAGCTGCTTGGGCGAGTGCAGCGATGCGGCGAACGCGATCATCTGCTGCACGTACAACGGCCATTGCGACTGGTAGCCGGCAGCGTTCCAGCCGGCCAGGCACGGAGCGTTGCGCACTCCGACCACCAGCGTCTGGGCGCCCGTGCCCACGCCGACGTGCATGTAGCCGACATTGGGATTGCTGGCGTAGTGCTGGACTACGGCGGTCACATAGCTCTGCCAGTTGGTGACATAGGCGGCTTGCCAATACACGGGCGCGATGTCCGTGCCGCACGTCACCGTTTGGAGCTGAGGCTGCAACCAGGGCGGCACGCCCGCCAGCACATGACCGTGATAGCCCGTGCCGTTAAGCAGGAGGTTGACGATCTTGCCTGCCTGCGCCCACGGTGCGATCAACTGGTCGATCACGCTCCAGTTGTAGCGGGGATTGGCTGCTGGGCCGTTGTCGACGCGAGGCCAGTTCACGAACACTGTGCCGCCGCAGACATCCGAGTTGTTCACCAGGTAGTGCTGGATGCTCGGTCCGAGCTGTGACTGCGTAAGCGGCTGGGCGCCTGCGAGCACAAACAGCCCGTGCGGCGCACTCGGCTCGGCCACCTTCGTGTCGGGAGGGCTGCCACCCGGCGATGTACACACCGGCGTGCCCAATCCATTCCCCGATGAGGTACCGGCGGCACTCGCCGCGCCGTGGGAACCACATGCGGTCATGAGTACCAGCACGATACAGACTTGCAGCAACGGCAGCAGCCCATGCACCCGCACGTGCGCCCGTCGATTCGGGATTGCCGCCAACGCTACCGCCAACGTCTGTCCGCCTATCACCCCTCCCTGCTGCTCTGGCCGCGCAAGCATAGCCGCACCCTCGGGCAATGAAAAGACCCTATAACAAGAGAGACGGCCGCTTGACAGCCATCTCGCGAACAGTTAGATTATGGAGACGTATTCAGGTTACGTTTCCAGAAGTCAAGAGCAGGTATGGCGTCTGATGGCAAGGCAACGATTAAGGACATCGCCGCGCGAGCAGCGGTATCCCTGACGACCGTGCATCGCGCCCTCCAAGGCGATCGCTATGTTCGCGCCCAAACGCGCCAAAAGGTGCTGGCGGCGGCGGCCGCCCTGGACTATCGTCCCAACGCCATGGCCCAGGGCTTGCGCCGTAATCACTCGCGGGTCATCGGGCACATCGTCCACATGCTCTACCCCAATCCGTTCTTTGCCTGCGTGGCGTCCGGTGTGGAAGAGCGCGCCCGGACTCTTGGCTTCGCCACCCTCGCCTGCAACACCCACAGTTCCGTCCAATTGGAGCGGGAATCGATCGAGGTCCTGCTGCAACAACGGGTCGAAGCCATCGTTATGACCACGCCGCTCCGTGAAGACAATGTCCAACGGGTGCTGGATAGCGGGACCGCCATCTGCGTTGTGGAACAGCCACAGCAACGCAGCGAGGTAGACACGGTCCTGGTCGACAATCGAGGCGGGGCACGCGACGCGGTCAGGGCGTTACTGGAGCTTGGGCATCGGGCGATTGCCTACGTCGGCGCGCGGCCTGGCGGAGTCGGGGCCCAAGAACGCTTCGATGGCTACCGTGATGCTCTGCGCGAGCGCGGCCTGGAGCCGCAGCTGGAGTGGACGCGCTTCACGGGTCTCCGTCGCGAAGACGGCTACCAGGCAATGAACGAGCTGCTGGCGTTGCCAACCATGCCGGCCGCCGCGCTCTTTGCCGGCGACTTGCCGGCCCTGGGCGCCTTGCAGGCGCTGTGGGACCAGCGTCGCCGGGTTCCAGATGATCTCTCGATCATCAGCATTGACGACACGCTCGCTGCTGCCGCGAGTCCGCCGCTCACGGCGATGGCGATCCCGATGTGGGAGATGGGGGCGACCGCGGTCGATCTCGTGGTGCGGCGGGCGGGCAGCAATGCACCCTTGCCGGCGCAGCAGGTGGTGCTGCCGATGCGGCTCGTGGTCCGCGCTTCGTGTCGGCCGGTGGCCGTCACCGATTATGACCACTATAACAGCAAGGTTCCCACCCATTAGGGCAGGCCGGCAGGTTAACAGTGTGGCCCTCCGCTGCGTTGGCGGAGCCCAAGGGAGAGAGCCATGACCAGCACCGTGCTCTGGGGCGATGGGCATTCGCACTCCGACTGGAGCGAAGGGTTTGCCCCCCTGGCGCAGAATGCGCATAGCTACGAGCGCTACGACGAGGACTTTCACATCGCCACCGATCACCTCCTGGTCGACGTGTCCCGCGAGGACCACCGCTGGACGCCGTCCGCATTTCACCGCCAGAACTTCCGGCTGAGTTGGGAGAACCTGGCGATCTACGCGGCGGAATGCCAGCAGTCCTGTACCTCCGACCATCTGACAGTGCCGGGGCTCGAACTCACCTGGGTCAACGCCGCCCACGGCAACTTCGGCGCCCCCGATGGGGCCCACGTGCTGGTGCGCGAGCACCTGGAGCGCCTGCCCGCGCCGGCCTTCTTTCGTGGCCGCGCGCTGCGCGCCATCCTCCGCGAGCTGAAGGAGCGGGAGATGCGCCCGTTCATGGCCCACGTCAACGACGCCTTACCCTGGGACGACTTCGACGGGACGGAGTTCACCGGCCTCGAGCTGCGCCACGACATCGAGGCCCGCGAGCCACCCCTGGGGCGCAAGGGCCTGCAGTATTGGGATGCCTGGCTGAGCGCCGGCAAGCGGCTGCCCCTCTCCGGCGGCTCGGACTGCCACCAGATGGACCTCTGGGCCGGCTCCGGCCTGCGCAACGCCGTGACCGTGCGGGAGCGCAGCGCGGCGGCCATCCTGGCGGCCATGCGCGAGGGCCGGTCCTACCTTGCCAACACCTGGCATCCCGACGTCTACCGGGAACTGGGCTACGCCGGCATCAACCCGGAGCGCTCGGGAGGCTTCACCCCCTGGTGGCGCTTTGGGGAGCAGAGCGACTACGACCGCGAGCGAGCCCGACTAAAGGTAGACGAGCTGATCGTGGCGGCGCTCCAGGAGAACCACGGGCGGGTCACGACCGCCTCCTACCCCACCTTGCTCTTTTCGGTGAGCGGGCGAGGACCGGGTGAGACCATCGCGGCAACCTCGGCGGCAGACGTCACCTTGGAGCTGCGGATGCACGTGCCGGTGAAGGAGGCGCGCCTGATTGCGCAGGGGGCGCCGGTCTGGACGGGCGCGCCAGACAACGGCGAGGGTTCGTGGCGGCAGGAGTTGCGTTTGGCCTTGACGGGCTGCCGTTACGTGCGCTTGGAAGCCGTTGGGGACGATGGCGACGGCCATCGCGAGTACCTCCTCAGTAATCCCGTCTATCTTGGGGAAGACAAGCATGCCTGATGCCGCCAGGGCGGGGCAGCATCGGCTTCGCTGCGCTGTTTCAGTCCCTCCAGCAGACGCACTGCGACCCGGTGATCACGATGGAGTTCAATGCTGCCGACGACGACTACGTCGAGACGGCCGGACGCCTCTGGAGTTGGTGGGGGCAGCATGAGGAACTGCCCCCTGCGCAAAAACCTGGCATGTGACCCGACCAGTGACGTACCCGTAGTGGAAGGAGAGTTGACACGTGACGACAGGTCTCACCACGCGCATGAGTCCAGCGACGCCGGCCGAAGCGGTCAACCGGCGCACCGTGCTGGCGAGCTTCGCCGGCGTGCTCGGCGTCCTCGGTGTGCTCACCGCCTGCGGCCAGAGCAACCAGGCTACATCGTCCACCGGCGGTAACAGCGCCGCGACGTCCAGCAGCGCGGCGACCAGCGCTGCCGCCAGCCCCCTATCGGCCACCTCAGCCTCCGCCGCGTCGACGGCAACGAGCGCCGTAACCTCCACGCCGGCCACTTCAACCACAGCGTCAGCCGTGGTCAGTGCGGCTGCCTCGGCCACAGGCTCCGGTAAGGCGACACAACTGCAAGGCATGACGCACCTGAGCGTCCAGAAGCAGAAGGAGGCCATCGGCCAGCTCACCGCTGCCTTTTCCAAGGCCAATCCACAGTTCCAGATCAACTGGACCTTCATCCCCGAGGGTAGTTGGGTCGCTCTGATGACCAAGCTCACCGCCGTCATTGCCGGCAACGACCCGCCGGACATCACCTACATGAACACGGGCAACCTGGACAACCTGCGTCGCCGCGGCGCGGTGGTCGCCCTTGACTCGCTCATCGCCAAGTCTGCGGACCTACATCCCGAGGACTTTGACCAGGCCGCCTTCGGCACCTGCAAGTTCGCGGGAAAGACCTGGGCGCTGCCGTTTTCCGGCAATATGGGCACCGTCGGTTACTACAACACCGACCTGTTCAGCAACGCCGGCCTTGCCGCGGCGCCGAAGAGCTGGGACGAATTGATCACCGAGACTCAGAAGCTGACCAAGCTGGACGCCACCGGCGCCATGGCACAGGAGGGCTTCGAGGGTCACGATGGAGCCGCCTGGGCCTGGTACCCCTTCCTTTGGGGGGCTGGCGGCGACCTGTACGACCAGAGCGGTTCCGTCCCGAAGCCGATCTGGGATAGCCCGGCGAGCATCGAGTCGCTGCAATACCTGGTCGATCTCGTCTACAAGTACCGGGTGTGGAGTCTGGGCAAGGCGCCGCAGGGCGGTTGGGATGCTGGGAAGGTAGGCATCTGGATCAACTCCGGCGTCTTTTCCATTAGTGACCTCGTCGCGCACACGGACCTGCATTGGAAGGCATTCCTGCCGCCAAGCAAACTAGGGCCCACGCCGGCGCCCGTCCGCTCCGGCGCCGACGACCTCAACCTCTACGTCACGCCGCGCCAGGACGCCGCCTGGCTCTATCTGGAATACATGACCAACACGGCCAACCTGGCGACCTGGGCCACGGCCTGGGGCGGACCACCACCGCGCCGGTCATCTCGCCAAACCAAGACCTTCCAGGACTTCGTCAACGTCACCCCTGGCATGCCCGATCTGATCGCCGGGCTGAACTCCCCCACCACGGTGCCGGCGGTGGACTTCTACGGCCAGGCCGAAGCCTACGCCGCTCTGCTCGCCCAGTACAAGGCAACGCTGCAAAACAAGGCCACGCCGCATGACGCACTGGCCCAGTCCGCCCAGCAAGCCACCGCCATCCTGCAGAAGATGTACCAGAGTTGATCGCGCGGGCGGCGGCTGAGCCGGCCCGACTGGGACGCCCGTATCGAGGCTTACCGTCTGGTCACGCAGGCAGAGGAGATTCGACGGCTGCTCGATGACCTGGGCGTGGTGCGTATCGGCTGGCGCCCGCTGCTTGAAGTGCAACGAGCCGGGTGAGCCGCTGCCACCAGGCCGTGGGTGCGGTTCCATGCTACCCTTGCCACTGCACGTTTGCTTCGAGCAGGATGGAGATTCGCCGTGCTCCGAACGCCGCCGGTCCACAGTGATCTGGACGCCCTCTTCGCACCCCCCACTCCCGAGGAGATCGCGGAGGCATGGGCGTCGCTCGCAACGGACTTTGTCGCCGGCCCGCTCGAGCTCCTGGGCGAGCCGATCGAGGAGCACGGCGTGACGGCCCAGTTCTTCCACTACGCCAGTAATGGCCTCAAAATTTATGGCGCCCTCTACCGGCCGAGCGATACGTCCCTGGGGCCGTTTCCCTTGCTGCTGGCCAACCACGGCGGCTTCGCCGGGCTGGGACCGCTGCGGGCGCCGCACTCCGGACCGCCTGCCGATAAGAGTGAACTTCCGGCCGGTGATCGCCGGCCGTTCCAGACCTGGTGCTGGGAGCTGGCGCGGGCAGGCTACGTCGTGTTGGCCTCCTGTTACCGCGGCGGGGTGACGCCGGTTGGCTTGTCGGAGGGGGTGGCGGATTTTGTCGGTGGCAATGTCGACGACGTGCTCAATCTGCTGGCCTGCGGCAAGACGCTGCCCGACGTGGACGCCTCTCGGATCGGCATGTGGGGCACCTCGCACGGTGGCTGGATCACCGCCCTGGCGGCCCCACGCTCACCGGAGCTGCGGGCAGCCATCTCCTATTTTCCGCCGGCCGACATCTGCTTCTCGGGGGTGAGCGGACCGAACGGCAGCATCAAGCAGTGGGTGGCGGCGGTCGTACAAAATCCAGCGTCCGCTGCTGTGCCGCAGCGCCGCCTGGTCGATCAGATCTTTGGACCACTGCTCGCGGGGCAAGCGTCGGTCGAGGAAACGCGCCGCCAGATGATCGTCCGTACTCCACACTTGTTCGCGGAGCGCACCAACTGCCCGCTGCTCCTTGTCTGCGGCGACCAGGACAATCTCTACGAGCACACCATCGGCCTGGACATTGCGCTGGCCCGTGCTGGCAAGGAGCACGAGTTTCGCATTTTCCCCGGTGAAGGCCACGGCTTCATCTACCGCGGCTCGCCCGGAGCCATCGCTCAGTCCTGGGAGATGACGCTGGACTTCTTTGGCCGGCGGTTGAGGTCGGGTCGATCTGGCCGGGCATGAACGGCGCCTTCAGCCAGGCAGCGGCACGAGCAACGTGGACCACGCCGTACGGGACGTGAGCGAGGTTCGCCAATAGCTGAAATGGAGGTCCATAATGACAACGCAGCCGGGCGGTAGTTCGCCGGTTCCGGAAGAGCCGCCGGCTGGCGCCGTTATGGCCAGCCCCGGTCTGGAGCGCATGGTCGACTTTACCCGCACCTCCGTCGGGCTCATCTCCCTGACCGACCTGGGAACCGGTAGCTATCAGGGGTTCCAGGGCGGACTGTATCCCGGTGGCACGAATGAGCCGCCGGCCGCCTACCGGCAGATCGGGATAGCGCGCGCTCGCGCGGTGCAGCCGCTGAACCAGGAGGGTATTCCGGCGGCTGCGGGGGCGATCGTCCTCCTGGGCATCGGCTTCTCCAACACCACCCAGGAGTTCTCGGCTTTCAAGCTGGAAGCTGACCGCGACTCGCAGAAGAATCCCAGACTGGTGATCGTTGATGGCGCCCAGGGCGGCCAGGATGCCCTGACCATCAGCAACCCCGACGCCAACTACTGGAAGGTGGTCGACCAGCGCATACGCCAGGCCGGCGTCAGCGATGCCCAGGTGCAGGCCGTCTGGTTCAAGGAGGTCATCCCCAGGCGACAGTTCCTCGGGTCGTTCCCGGAGGACGCGCGCCACCTGCAGCGGGCCTTCGCCGCCGATATCGCCCTGTTGGCGCGGCGCTATCCCAACCTGCAGCTCATCTACGCCGCCAGCCGCACCTACGGCGGCTACTCCACCAGTAATGCCAGCCCCGAGCCCTACAGCTATCACAACGGCTTCGCCGTCAAGTGGCTGATTGCGGAGGCAATCAATGGCGCAATGGGGCGGCCGTGGCTGGCCTGGGGCCGTATCTGTGGACCGATGGCGCCAAGGGCCGGAGCGATGGTCTGACCTGGACGCCCGAAGACGTTCGCGCAGACGGACTCCACCCATCGGTCAATGGCTGTCAGAAGACCACTGCACTGCTGCTGCGCTTCTTCAAGGGCGACGAGACGGCGAAAGGGTGGTTTGTGCCGCAGTAGGGCAAACGCTAGCGGTACCGCGGCCGAAAACGGCGCCGCTCTGCGTCGGAGGTTGCATCGTTGGAATAGGAGACCAGGCACAGCGTCGAAAGAGGGAGGGATATGTTTCCGTATGCTCTCGCTGATCATCGTCAGAGCCGGCGCTCTTTGCTGGCGCGGGTCGCGCGCGTCTTCAGTGTGACGGCCCTGGGAACCGGCGTGCTGGCCGCCTGCTCCGGCACGTCCACGGTAGCAAGCAGTACCAGCACACCATCGCCCAGCGCCACTCCTCGAGCGCTGGAAACGGGCGCCAGTACTTCCGCCGGGACAACCAGTACCTCCGGGACGGTGAGTGCGCACCTCTGCACCCGGATCGTCGCCGGTCGCCTTGCGTATCGGCTCCTGGTTGGGCCAGGCGCCGAGCCAGGCGGTCTACAACAAGGAGTTGATTGCTCCCTACCAGCAACACAATCCCGGTGTCACGATCACGGTCGAATACAGCGCTGGCACGGATGCGCACAATACGAAAATGCTGGCGGAGACGGCCGCCGGCGATCCGCCGGACCTCAGCGAGATGCACTTCTACTACCTGCAGGGTTTCGCCCAGAAGCAGGCGCTGCTGGACCTGGATCCACTCGTGGCCCGCAGCGGGATCGATCAGCGCAACTACGTCACCGCTGCTCTGGCGCTCGGTCGTTACCCGCAGAGCGGCGGCAAGATGTGGGCCTGGGGATCGATGCTGGCCACCGCCGTCCTCTTTTACAACAAGGCGCTCCTGCGGCGGGCTGGCCTGCCCGATCCCGGCGACAACCTGGACTACCAGACCACAGCGCTCACGCTCGGCCAGAAGCTGACCAACCAGAGTGCTGACCAGAGCAAGGCAACGTGGGGTCTCGATGTCTTGCTGCCGCCCCACGGCCTGTTCTTCCTCACCTGCCTCGACTCCTTCGGCTTTCAGCAGGTGTCGGCCGATGGCGCCAAAGCGCTGGTCGACGATGCTGCTGCGCTGGCCGGGCACCAGTATCTGCTTGACCTGGTCCAAAAGTATCAGGTCGCCTTCCCGGCGACCGCCTGGACAGACCTGAACGTAAAACAAGCGCCTTTTGAAACCAACCGGGTGGCCCTACAGATCGGGCCCAGCTTCCTGGTCAGCGCCTTCCAGGCGAATTCCTCGCTGGACTGGGATATCGCCTGGCCCCCGAAAGGGCCGGCCGGCCAATACTCGGTGCTGGCCGGCGCGCCGATGCACGGCCTCTCGCCTTTGAGTAAGCACCAGGACGATGCCTGGGGCTTCCTGAGCTGGTGGATCCTGAATCAAACGCCGACGCAGGTCGTGTTGCCGGGCAACCTGCCGTCCCGGCTGGTAGCCCTGCAGCAGTGGGCGAAGCGGGAACTCCAGCAGCATCCGGTGCCGGCGAACATCGGTAAGATAGTGGACATTGCCAGCAAGCTAGGGGTACCCGCACCCGTCCCGCCGCACGCGGATCAGGTCTGGGCAGCGTACAGTAGTCAGGCTCAGAAGGTCTTTGCTGGCACGGTGGGCGTGACCGACGGCCTGCGCGCTGCCGCCACACAGATCAACGACATCCTGGCCCAGCCGTGATCGCCGCTACGCTGTACACTCTGCCTCGCAAGCGAGAGGGTCAACAGTGATGAGACATCCGCAACAGGCGGGTGCTTTTCCGCCGGTCAGCGGCGGCGCGGAGCCGCCGAATATTCTCCTGCTCTTTACCGACCAGCAGCGGGCTGACGCCTTAGGCTGTTCCGGCAATCCCTTCATCCAGACGCCCAACCTGGACCAACTGGCGAGCGAGGGTATTCGCTTCAGCCAGGCGGTGACGACGACGCCTGTCTGCATTGCCTCGCGCTACTCCCTTATCACCGGCCTGCGCATGCGCGAGCATCATTGGGTGGCGAATGCCAGCGTCCCTGGCCCGCGGCCGGAGGTGCCGACGCTGATGACCTTGCTGGGCGGGGCGGGCTACCGGACGCACGGCATCGGCAAGTTCCACTTCCAGCCGACGGGGCGTCACCACGGCTTCCACAAGATTGAGTCGATGGAGGAGATCCCCCGCCACCGGGTCGATGATGACTACCTGTGCTACCTTCAGGAGCAGGGGTATGGCCACATCCGCGAGGTACACGGCGTCCGCAACCTGCTCTATCAACAGCCTCAGACGACGATCATTCCCGAGGAGCATGTCGGGTCCACCTGGGTGGCCGACCGTACTTGCGCCTTTCTGCGCGAGCACGCCCGCGGTCGCCCGGGACGCCCGTTTTTTCTCTGGTCGTCCTGGATCGCGCCGCACCCGCCCTGGAACGTGCCGGAGAGTTTCCGAGATAGGTACGACCCAAACGAGCTTCCCCTGCCGGTCTACCTGGATCGATCGGAAGAGGACTTGAGTCCGCAGGGACGCATGCTCCGCAACGTCGGCGACGGGGCGGAACAGAGCCCGGCACGGTTACGGGCGATCAAGGCGCGCTATTACGCGCAGGTGAGCCTAATCGATAAGGGAGTGGGCCGCATATTGGCGGAGTTGGAGCGCCTGGGGCTGGTCGACAATACCCTGGTGATCTTTGCCAGCGATCACGGCGAAATGCTCGGCGACCACGGGCTGTGGCAGAAGAGCAGTCCCTACGAGGCTTCGGTTCGCATCCCCTTCCTGCTGCGCTGGCCGGCCCAGGAGCCGGGCGGACAGGTTCGTGACCCGCTCGTCAGCTTGCTGGACGTGCTTCCGACCTGCCTGGCGGCGGCTGGGGTGGCTTACCCCGGGCCGTTACACCCGGCGGGCATCAGCCTGCTCACGGCCGAAGGTCGGCAAGTGGCCGGTCAACGCGATGCTCTGGTGATCGACCATGGCCTTGGTCCCCAACGCTGGCTGTGTCTGCGCGAACGCACGACCAAGTACGCCATCTGGCTGAGTGTCGGCAAACGGGAGTTGTACGATCTGGCGCGTGACCCGGAGGAGCGCCACAACCTCGTCGATGCGGAGCCCGAGCGGGTGGCAGCGCTGGAGCGCCGGCTCGTCGATTGGGAGCGAGCACACGGCTTCGCTGAGTCGCTGGACGGCGACCACTTCCGCACCTTTTCGATGCGCCGGGGCGGCAGAGGCCGCAACGGCCAGTTCCCGTTCTGGGTGGCCGCCCTGCCGGCGGACGAACGGGGCGCCATGCAATCGCCCGGCCAGACGGTCATGGACGCCATTCGCCACGAGACCAGCTTCCGGCTGGAAGAACTCGACCTACGCGCCTGGAAAGCAGCAGGCGGCGACCTTCGTGGCACGCCGTACGAAGAGGTATGGGCGGCGCTGCCGGAGTAATCTTCCCAGCGTCAGCGACCGCCTGGGCGGCGTGGTGTATTGGGGACCAAAGGCCATTGTGAGAAGGAGGCAAGCATGAGCGCGGCGTCAACCCCTGCTCCCCCGGCGCGGCCGCAGCCGACGCCCAATTGTGAGCGGACCTCAGTCGGCTTTGTGCCGCTGCCGGACCTGGGCACGGGGACCTACGAGGGCTTTACCGGCGGTCTCTATCCGGGCGGCGCCAACCAGCCACCGGCGAGCTATGCCCAGGAGGGCGCCGCCTGTGTCCAACAGGTGCGGCCACGAAACCAGCAGGGTCGGCCTGATCCTCAGGGCACGGTCGCGCTGCTCTCTTTTGGCATGTCGAACACGACGATGGAGTACAGCGCCTTCAAGCGGCGCGCCGATGCCGACCCACGCAAGCACCCACTGCTCACCATCGTCGATGGCGCGGTTGGCGGCGTTGACGCCTCGCGAATGAAGGAGCCGGAGGCGCCGTACTGGAGCACGGTGGCGGTGCGCCTACAGGCGGCTGGAGTGAGCGCGGCGCAAGTGCAGGTCGCCTGGCTGAAGCAGGCGATCGCCCGCGAAAGCCGGCCCTTCCCGGCGGATGCGCAGGGGCTGCAGGAGGATTTGCGGCTGATTGTCGACATCGCCCGGCAGCGCTTTCCGAACTTGCAACTGCTGTATCTTTCCAGCCGCACCTATGCGGGCTACGCCTCGACGCCGCTCAACCCCGAGCCGCACGCCTACGACGGCGGCTTTGCCGTCAAATGGCTCATCGAGCAGCGCACCGCCGGCACGATCAGCGGCCCCTGGCTCGGTTGGGGTCCCTACCTCTGGACCGACGGCCTGAAGGGACGCAGCGACGGCTTTATCTGGACGTGCGAGGACGTTGCTCCGGATGGGACGCATCCATCCATCCCGAGCGGCGCCAACAAGATCGGCCAGTTGTTGTTCGACTTCCTGTCGACTGACGCGACAGCGAAGCCCTGGTTTCTGCGTGCTGATTGACCGGCCACGGCGGAGCTCATTGAGGTCAAGCGGCTGATCGGCTAGCTGCCGGACGCACCACTCAGCATACCCCCGTGGCGGCTCCAGTGACGCAGACTCGCTTGCCGACGTTGGGCGCGAGCGCCGCCGTCACGGCAGTTTGCGTATTCTGCAAGGCCGCCGAGATGGTCGCCGTGCCATCCCACATGGTGTTCAGGATCGGGTCGAACAGGCCGCGCAGATCAAGGCTATCGACAAAGGCGTGGGAGAGCGGGGGCCTCCCGTGGCGCAGCGCCCCCGTAAAGGCCTGCTTCATCTCGCTGGCCGGCAGGAGCGTATGCACGTGCGAGTAGGTGTGCCGCTGCACGTCGAAGAGCGGATTCTCGGCGACTGGGCGGAGGGCGGCAACACTGTGCTCGACGGCCCGGCCCACAAGGAACAGGCTGGCCGGGGCCTGCAAGTCGCGGTGGACCGCCCGCATCTGGGCCAGGAAGGCGCCGGTCAGCGCCGGGTTAGGGGCTTCGACGTCATAACCAACCAAGAGCGTTGGCACGTCCGACTTTTCTTCCTTACTCCGAGGTTGCTATGGAGTTCGGCGTCGGTAGAGCGGCTCGACCTCCGACCATCGTTTGCTTCTCTGGCAACGCCACGATGGTAAGGGTATCATAGAATCGACACCATGTCCGCGGTGATGTCCCTGGTGATTACCCATATCTTCGAGAAGGAGGGGACGCGGCGCACCGCCCTCCTGGCGGGCGCGTCTTGCGCCTTGGCCGCGTACAGTTTCGGCCCAGGTGTCTGCCGAAATGTGGGCAATCACCAGCAGTACGGATTGTCTAGTCGCTGGTTGGTCATGTTGGGGCGTCAAGAGGCAGCGAGCGGGCGACATGGTTGAGAAGAGCCTCCAGCTCGGGTGGCGGGGGCGCCGTGGACCATTGGCGCCAGTAGATCTGCAGGCGCGCCCACGGACACAACCAGCGCCGCACCCGGCGCAACGTCTCGTTCCAGACGATACGCGCCGCTGATTATTCCCCCCGACCCCGCGGCGGGGTTGAGAGCTGCCGTGCCTGTCGCCTCGAGACGCGATGCCTCGGCCAGCAGGCTGAAGGTGAACGCGAGCATGACGAGGTGCCAGTGCCGGACGATGGCGCGCTCGGGGCGCACCTGGAAGTCGGCCCACCCCAGTTCATGCTTTGCCGGCTTGTAATAATGCTCCACCCAGTCACGGAGGCAGTACCGATGGTACACCTCCGCCGTGCCGGCCTCGTCGCGGGTGAAGTTCGTCGTCATGTACCAGGTCGTGTCGGCCTCGAGCCTGATCGGGTCGTCCGTAGCGGCAATCAGACGCACCGGCTGATCCGGACCATAGGCCGTCCCGAGAGCCAGCTCGGCGACGTAGTGGACAAGCTGCTTGCCGTGGCTGTCGGTGCGCACCGTCCGCTGCCACCGGTCGAGAGGCACGCGCCGCGCGGCCTCCGCCGGGGTGAAGGCAGGCGGGTTGGCCGGATCCTCCACGAACTGCCACGTGCCGCGATTGGGCCGAATGGCCAGGATGTAGTGGATCCCCGCCGCGAACAGCCGACTCTCCAACTTCGGGTTCTCGCCGTAGACACAGTCGGCCACCACGATCCCGAAGGGAATACCCGCCTCCCTAGCTTCTTGGATCAGCTCCCACGCCAGCTCGGGCTTGGTGGCGAAGGCCGGGTCGATCTTGCCCTGGGAGAGGCGCGACGCCGGGCGGTAGGGCTTGACCCCCAGGGGGACGTGCCGCGTCCCGTCCGTCCAGTGGGTGGTGACCGAGACCACTCCGTTCGCAGTGTGGCCGAGCTTGCCGATGTACTGGTTGGCGGCCAAGACGATCCGGTGGCCCCGCTTGCGGTCGCCAGTCTCGTCTACGATCAGGACGCCGTCGCCGTGCGGCGCCAGCTCGGGACGGGCTTGCCACAGCTCCAGGCGCCGTCGATTGAGCGCCTCCGCGTCCCAGGGTGCGTCGTGCAGGAAGTGATGCAGGCGCTGGCGATCAGCGTCGGGTACGAGCGACGCCAGGAGCGTGAGCGTCTTGTTGTGCTCACGGGGCAGGAGCAGGCCGATCAGGTACTGCCGAAACGCTGCGCGCTCGGCCAGCCGGTAGAACAAGTCGTCGAATTGCGCACAGAACGCATCGACCACCTCGGTGGTTGGCGGAGTCGGCTTGCGCGGCGTGGCCATCCTCTCCCTCCTTATCCGAGATACGTGCGGGTTGCGCCGGAAACATCAGCCTGCCAAGCGACAGCGCAGAATTCGTGCCTGAACCTGACCAACCAGCGACTAGGTACCCCAGCTATCCGCGGAACGGCACCGCCGCTTGGCGTTGGAAATTGTGCCGTTGCTGTCGGAACCCCTCCTCAGACCAAGGCATTGCCCGAGCCGACGTACCACTGCGGATCGAAGATCGGCGCCTCCGCAGGGAAGGTCTCGGCGTAGGTGACGCAGGTGCGCGCTGCCGAGGTCCTGGGCGTGACGCAGCCGAAGGTGTCGGCGCTCCTGCGCGGCGACTGCACCGGCTTCAGCATTGAGCGGCTGTTCCGGCTGCTGATCGCGCTCGACCACGACGTATCGATCGTTGTCCAGCCGAAGCGCCGGGACCACGGGCATCTGAGCGTCGTGGCCCGGTAGTGGCAATGATGATGTGCCGACGGAGTGACGCTGTATGAATGCCCCAACGGATCTGCTGCAGGTAGCGGCGCGGTTCTACGATGCTGTAAACCAGCTCCAGCGCGGCGATCCGGCACCGATGTTGGCTGTCTGGTCGCACAGCGCGCAGGCGACCAACCTCGGTCCCCAAGGCGGCCGGCAGCAGGGCTGGGCGGACATCGCCGCCTATTTTGCGCGTGCCGCCGAGCTCGCCGTCGCTACCCTGGGGGCCGTCACCGCCAGCGCGAGCGATCTCGTCGGCGTCAGCGGCGGCGAGCTGGCCTATACCTGTTGCACGGAGCACGTGCAGGTGACCCGGCAGGGGGAGATCACCCGCTTCTCCGCCCGTGCCACGCACGTCTACCGGCGCGAGGCCGGCGCGTGGAAACTGCTCCACCGCCATGCCGATGCGCCACCGGCGGCGGCTGATGCTTGACAGGAGACGGCAGCAGCCCTATACTTTGTTAACCCCCACCGGGGGGGTATGGGTTTGGAGGCGACGCCCGAGTGCCGATCCACCCGTCGCCATCGCGTGCGACAGGGGAACCGCACGGTCCTTTTTGCGCTAGGTAAACCCACTCCGGGGGGGATGGATAGACAGGAGAGACCCGTGAAAATGGCGAAAGAGGACGCGCTCAAGCGCCTCAGCTACATCGAGGGCCACCTGCGCGGCATTCGCAAGATGGTCGAGGAGGACCAGTACTGCGTGGACATCCTCAAGCAGACCCATGCCGTGCAGCGGGCCCTGGACAAGTTCGACGAGGTCCTGCTGCAGGGCCACCTCGCCCACTGCGTCCCCGAGGGCATCCGCGAGGGCCGCGACGAGCAGGTGCTTGGTGAGCTCCAGCAACTGTTCGAGCTCTCGCGCCGCTAGGGGCACTCGAGCGAACGACAACGAGAAAGACAAGAGCATCTGTGGTAATCGACGAACGACAACATGAGCCGGCGGTTGCGACCGTCTCCCCACCGGACCCCGCCGCGACGCGCGAGGTGGATTTGCCGATCACGGGCATGACCTGCGCCTCCTGCGTGCGTCGGGTCGAGAAGGCGCTGGCTAAGGCGCCCGGCGTGTGGGAGGCCAGCGTGAACCTGGCCACCGAGCGTGCTCGCGTCTCCTACGACCCCGCGACCATCGGCCTCGACGGGCTTGTGGCCGCGGTGGGCAAGGCGGGCTATGGCGTCCGCGAGCTGCCCGCCGAGCCTTCGAGCATCCCACCGGCGCCGGTGACGGAGCCTCGCGCGGATATGCCGGCATTGCCGGCCCAGGCGGTCGAGCCGGTGGATGCGCACGCCCTGGCGCGGCAACGCGAGATCGACGACCTGCGCCGCAAGTCGCTGGTGAGCCTGGCCGTGGGTCTCGCCATGATGGCGCTCATGTACCTGCCGTTGGGCCTGGACATGGCGCTGGTCGCGCCGGTGCTGCTGATCGCCGCCACCATCGTCCAGTTCTGGGCCGGGCGCGTCTTCTACAGCGCCGCCTGGGCGGCGGCGCGGCACGGCGGTACCAACATGAACACGCTGGTCGCCGTTGGAACCAGCGTCGCCTACGGCTACAGCGCCTTCGTGACGCTTTGGCCGTCGCTGGCGGCGCGCTGGGGCTTCCCGGCGCACCTGTACTACGAGACCGCGGTGATCATCGTCGCCTTGATCCTGATGGGCCGCTGGCTGGAGGCGCGAGCGCGCGGCCGGACGAGCGCCGCGATTAAGGCCCTGATGGGCCTGCAAGCGAAAACCGCCCGCGTCATTCGCGGCGGGATCGAGCAGGAACTGCCGGTGGAGGCCGTGCAGGTCGGCGACCTGGTGCGCGTCCGGCCGGGTGAGAAGGCGCCGGTCGACGGCGTCGTCACCGAGGGCCGCTCGGCGCTGGACGAGAGCATGCTCACCGGCGAGAGCTTGCCGGTGGAGAAGGGGCCGGGGGATAGCGTCATCGGCGCCACGCTGAACACCAGCGGCAGCTTCGTCTTCCGGGCGACCAAGGTGGGCAAGGACACCGCCCTGGCGCAGATCGTGCGACTGGTAGAGGAGGCGCAAGGGTCCAAGGCGCCGATCCAGCGCCTGGCCGACGCCGTCGCCTCGGTCTTCGTCCCGGTGATCCTGGCGCTGGCCGCGCTCACCTTCATCGGCTGGCTGGTCGTCGGGCCGGAGCCGAAACTCACGCTGGCGCTGCAGGCCGCCATTGCGGTGCTGATCATCGCCTGCCCTTGCGCGTTGGGCCTCGCCACGCCGACCGCCATCATGGTCGGCACGGGCAAGGCCGCCGAGCTGGGCGTGCTCATCCGCGGCGGCGAGGCGCTGGAGCAGGCGCGCAAGGTGACCGCGGTGGTGCTCGACAAGACGGGCACGCTCACGCGCGGCAAGCCGGCGGTGACGCGCGTCGTCACGAGCCACGGGCTGGCTGACAGCGAGCTGCTGCGCCTGGCCGCGGCGGCGGAGGTCGGCTCCGAACACCCGTTGGGCCAGGCCATCGTAGCCGCGGCTCGCGAGCGCGGCCTCGACCTGCCGAGCGCGGCGCACTTCCAGGCGATTGCCGGCAAGGGCGTCCAGGCGGTGGTCGAGGGTCGTGATCTGCTGCTGGGCAATCGCGCCCTCATGGAGCAGACGGGCGTCTCCCTCAACGGCATCACGACGGACGCGGACGAGCTGGCTCGGGCGGGCGCGACGCCCATGTATGTGGCGGTCAACGGCGCCGCCAGCGGCCTCATCGCCGTGGCCGACACGCTCAAGCCGGAGTCCGCCGAGGCGGTCGCCGAGCTGAAGGCGCTCGGTCTGGACGTCTGGATGCTGACCGGCGACAACCGCGCTGTCGCCGAAACGATCGCGCGGCAGGTTGGCGTCGACCACGTCCTGGCGGACGTGCTGCCGGGGCAGAAGTCCGACCAGGTGAAGTCGCTCCAGGGCCAGGGCAAGGTCGTGGCGATGGTCGGCGACGGCGTCAACGACGCGCCCGCGCTGGCCCAGGCCGACCTGGGGATCGCCATGGGCGCCGGGACCGACGTGGCGATGGCCGCTTCGGACATCACGCTGATCGGCGGCGACCTGCGCGGCATCGTCTCCGCCATCGCCCTGTCCCGCCAGACGGTCGCGACGATCAAGCAGGGCCTGTTCTGGGCCTTCGCCTACAATGTCGTGCTGATCCCCGTGGCGATGGGCGCCCTCTATCCTTTCTTCCACGTGCTGCTGAGCCCGATGCTGGCCGCCGCGGCGATGGCCATGAGCAGCGTCAGCGTCGTGACCAACGCCCTGCGCCTGCGCGGCTTCCGCCGGCCGGCCAGCCCCCGCGCCATCCTGCACCCGCCCCTGCGGGAGCGCATCCGCGCCTATGCCTACCTGGGCGGCATCGCCCTGGTAGCCCTGGCCATCGGGGCAGGAGCCTTGATCCTCTCAGGAGGCAGTGACATGAGCAACAATCATATGGGCAACATGGAAGCGATGGCGCCGGCCATCCCGGCGGCCGAGGCGGGGGTGCGCGGCACGCTCCAGGCGCCGGCGACGATCGAGCCTGGCCGGCCCGTACACCTGACCTACCGGCTCACTCAGGCCAGGGATGGCGCGCCGTTCGCCGACATCGCTATCAGCCACGAGGAGCCGATGCACCTGATCGTGGTCAGCCGCGACCTCGTCCAGTTCCAACACATCCACCCCCAGCCGACCGGCGTCCCCGGCGAGTACGCCGTCGACGCTACCTTCCCCGTCTCGGGTACCTACTTCCTCTACAACCAGTTCTCCCGCCACAACGGGCAGGAGGTACTGCTGAGTGACATGCTCACCGCCGGCGCGCCGAGCGCCGAGGGCGGGCGCCTGGCGGTGGACCGGACGCCCAAGGTGATCGATGACGTGCGCGTCGCGCTGGAAGGCGCCGGCGCGCTGGCGGCCGGCCAGGACGCGACGTTGACCTTCCGTCTGGAAGATGCGCGCACCGGCGACGGTCTGAGCAACCTGCGTCCCTATCTCGGCGCCGCCGCCCACGTGGCCATCCTGAGCGAGGACGCCCAGACCTTTGTCCACACGCATGGCGAGTCGCCGAGTATGGCGATGGCGGGGGCGGACGGCGCGCCGTCCGCCGGCACCTACGGTCCCGACATCGCCTTCCACAACACGTTTCCCATGCCCGGCCTCTACAAAGTGTGGGGGCAGTTCGCGACCAGCGATGGGCAGGTAGTGACCGCGGACTTCGTGGTCCCGGTGCAATAGAGAGGAATCACGCAGCCATGGCAATCGTAACGTTGAGCGTCCCCGACATCTCCTGCGAGCACTGCGAGCGTGCGGTGAAAGGAGCGCTGACCCCGGTCGAGGGCGTCCAGCGTGTTGATGTGGACATCCCGGCGAAGCAGGTGAGCGTCGCCTACGACGAGCGCCGTGTCTCCGTCGAGCGGATGAAGGAGATCCTCCAAGAGGAGGACTATCCGGTGGCATCGGTCGATCAGGGATAAGAGAGAAGGGAGTAATCCGCATGGAAAAAGATCCCATCTGTGGGATGGATGTCGATCCCAAGACGGCCCGCCAGAAGAGCGACTATCACGGCAAGACCTACTACTTCTGCGGCCCCGGCTGCAGGAAGGCCTTCGACGCGGATCCCGAGAAATACCTCGATCCCAACTACAAGCCGTCGATGTAGCCGCGGTCGTCAGCACCGCGACGATCGATTCTCGGGCGCGCGGCCGGATCCGCGCGCCCGACCCGACGCCTTGGCGGGGGTGAAGAGGGAGAAGAGCCATGATGGTGATCCAGGGAATCGGGCATGCCCTCCTGTTGGCCTTCACCATGCTCTGGGAGGTGCTCTGGCCGCTCGCCCTCGGCTTCCTGCTCTCCGCCGTTGTTCAGACGGTGGTGTCGCGGAATGCCGTGGCCGGCGCGCTGGGCAAGGACTCGCCGCGCGGGGTGGCGCTCGCCACAGTGCTCGGCGCGGCTTCGTCGTCCTGCTCTTACGCCGCCGTCGCCGTGGCGCGCAGCCTCTTCCGCAAGGGGGCGAGCTTCGCCAACGCCATCATCTTCGAGTTCGCCTCCACCAACCTCGTCTTCGAGCTGGGGCTGGCGCTGCTCATCCTGCTCGGCTGGCAGTTCCTGGCCGCCGAGTTCGCCGGCGGCATCTTGATGGTCGTCCTCCTGGCGATCCTGTTCCGGCTCACGCTGCGGCCATGGCTGGTCGAAGCGGCGCGACGCCAGGCCGAGCGTGGACTCGCCGGGCGGATGGAGGGCCACGGCGAGATGGACATGTCCGTGACCGAAGGGCCATTCCTGCCGCGCCTCTTCTCGGCGCGCGCCTTCACCGCGATCAGCCACTACTTCTATATGGACCTCTATAGCCTGTATGTGGACCTGGCGCTGGGCTTCCTGATCGCCGGTGCGCTCGCCGCCTGGGTCCCGAACAGCTTCTGGACGGGCCTGTTCCTCAGTGGCCACCCCACCCTGGCCCTATTCTGGGGGCCGCTGATCGGGCCGCTCATCGCCGTCGTCAGCTTCGTTTGCTCGGTCGGCAACGTGCCGCTGGCGGCGGTGCTCTGGAACGGCGGCATCAGCTTCGGCGGCGTGATCGCCTTCATCTTCGCCGACCTCATCATCGTCCCGATCCTGGACATCTATCGCAAGTACTACGGTGGTCGTGTCGCGCTCTACCTGTTCGCCGTCTCGTACGTGGTCATGGTGGTCGCGGGCTTCCTGGTTGAGGTAGTGTTCGGCGCGCTCGGCTGGGCGCCCGCCCACCATCCCGTGCAGATCCTGGAATCGCACCCGGCCTGGGACTACACGAGCTGGCTCGACCTCGCCTTCCTGGCGCTGATGGCCGTGCTCGGCTGGCGCTTCCTGGCGACGGGCGGCCCGGCAATGCTGCGCGCCATGGCGGGCGCGGGCCGGCGCCGGAGCCCCACCGGCGCCGTCCCGATGGACGAGCACGCCCATCATCATGGGTAGTTACGCCCCAGTTCCGTCGTCCCGCCGTCAGCCGGCAGGCGCCGCCGTATAGTGCAAGATGGGGATGATACCTTCCATCGTGCGTCGTACGTTCGTGGCGGCGATGCCGGAGAGTAGGGCTTCGTCGCCGGCCACCGCGAGCGTCTCGCGCGGGCGCAGTGGCAGCAGTGCTCATAAGCGCTCGTCTGCTCTGCCGCGCGACGTGCGGGCTACCGTGACGAGGACGAGCCTGTGGTACCGCCTACCCAGGGGAGGCCGCTTCCGGCGCCCCCAAACGGGCGGGAGCCGCCGTCGGAAGCGTCGCCGGACGCTCCGAGGGGCCGCCCGGCGTCCCGGCCTGCTCCATCCGGCGGAGCACCTGGACGATCAGCTCTTCTTGCTATTCCAGATGCTGCAGGATGGCCTTGATCTCGTCTTCCGCCTGGACATTTATCTGGTAGTCGTGTTCCGCGGCGAGCCGATCTTTCTGCGCCTGCCGGTTCTGGCTCATCACGATGATCGGCGCCGCATAGGCCGCCTGGAAGCTCATGACCAGATTGAGGAGCCGTGGAACTGGGGGAACCTGGACGTGATCGATGAGGCATATGCCCGTGATTACGTCTTTCATCCCCTGTGGCCCCACGCCCTCAACCCGAGGACGATGGAGGAGCACGTGGCGCCCGGGTTCGCCGAGGTCAAACGGCTCACCGCCTTCCAGCGCGCCGCCTTCACGAACCCCCAGGTGACCATCGATCACATGGTGGCTGAGGGGGACCGCGTGATGTACCAGGCGACGTTCCGCGGCGCCCACACGGGCCCGCTGTTCGGCGTCGCGCCGACCGGCAAGCAGGTGACGTATACGGAGTTCTCGGTCCTGCGAATTGCCGAGGGCAAGATCGCCGAGGAGTGGTCCCTGTGGGACCGGCTTGGCTGCTTCCAGCAGCTTGGCATGGTCGCCGATACCCGCACGCTGGTAGCACAGGCCAAACGCGCCGCGTAAGGCGCGGCCGCTCGCCGGTTGAACGACCATTGGAACTGCCGGTGGCGTCGACAGGCGCAGCCGGTCGGAGCCCGGCGCAGGGAGCCGGCAGCTGACCCCAGCAAGGTGTCCGCCAGGGAGACGCGCCGGACGCGCTGACCGCGAAGCAGCTCGCCGGGCGCCTGGATGCGCTGGTGCGTCGGGCCCTCTCCGACGCCTGCGGGGAGCCGGCCACGGTGGCCTACGGCGTGGCGGACGAGCACGGGTGGGATTAGCGAAACCCCGCGCGGGCCGTGCTGCCCGACATTCTGTGCTACAGTAATGCTATGATGTCCGCGTATGGTCAGGTTCCTCCGCTCCGCCACCAAGCACCGGATCAGCCGGGCGCGCAGTCGCTACGTCGTCGAGCACTACGAGGTCGTCGGGCTGGCCGCCCCGCCATCGGGCGCCAAGCAGGAGCGGATTGTCTTCCTCGGCGCGGACGCGGACGGGGTCCTGTTGGAGGTGATCGCGCTGGCCGCGGCGGACGGCGACGTGCTGGTGATCCACGCGATGCCCATGCGCGAGCAGTATCGGCGGCACTACGAGGAGGCGAGGAGATGGCAAAGCTGAGCGCCAAGCGCGAGACCGTCGCGCTGCCGGTCGTGCTGGCGTCCGGGGAGACGCTCACCGAGGAGCTGCTGGACGAGCTGGTCGCCGAGGCCGAGGCCGGCTACGCCGACGCCGCAATTGCCTGGCGCCGCGGGCGCCCGTCCCTGGATCAGCTCGTGGCCGGCGTCTCGCCCACGCTGAACTTTCGTATCACCCAACGGCTGCACGACGCCGTGCAGGCGCGCGCCGCGGCCGAGGGCGTCAGCGTCAGCGACATCGGGCGCGCCGCCTTGGAACGGTACGTCAGGAGCAAGCCCCGGCGGCGGTCGCCGGGTCGTGTCCCAGTGCCAGCGGATGAGCTTGGAGCTTAATGGCCGCGACGCCCAATCAGACTGGACCTTGGCTTAAGGTACTCGGTATTAGGCCACCAGCTCTGTCGGGATCGGCAGCCGTGGGAGCGCGCCTCGGAGCGTGCTGAGCGCCCGATGGTCGACGTAGCGCTGGGGCGTGGCGATGCTCGCATGGCCCAGGAGCTTGGCGAGCACAATGACGTCGGCCCCGTTCTCCAGCGCCGGGCCGGCGGGTGAAGGCTCCGGGACCCATCCCCATCCATCGATAGGGCGACCGCCGGGGGGAGCGCGCCGGCCCGGTGTGGGAGGGATAATTTCCCTGATCGCCGGTAACTTTCACCGCGGCGGGAGCGTTCCATCCAAGCGCTGGCAGCACGATGATGGTGATGGTCACGTGGCCAGCAGGCCGTCGTGACTTCGATCCTGAAGCTGGAAGGCGTAATCGATGTCGGTGATCGGGTTTCGAGAATGGGAAATCTGGCAAAACAGTACGTACTTCTCGACCAGCGCCACGCTCCACGGACAGTACTCATTCTCAATAACACCCTCGCTCATGGCGCAGCAGACAATCGATTTCCTGTATGAACAGGTTGAGCAGGTCCGCCTTGGTCAGCTATCGACAGGGACGGCTGCCTCCGCATATTTATCACCACTCATGCACCACGACGGAACAATGACCATTCACAAGGTATCCACTTTCAGTACATCTTCCAATATTGGACAGAAAATAGCTACGCTCTTAGAGGAGCTACGAGCGTTGTCTCTCTGCCTAGACTTTTCCTTGACCTGCAACTCTATCGAATACTCTATTCCGCCGGGACACGTCGATAGCGGTAAGGTGTTCTGGGCCGCTCGAAGGTCGATGATACGAGGCCTCGCGTTCGAGGTTGGTGAGCGGAGCGCTGCTTCTGAGAACCTGTGTGTCCACTTCGATGATTATAACGACCAAACCAAGACTGACGTACAGATCGCGGCTGAGCACTACAACAATGGCATGACGCTTCTTGGGCTTGAAGACCGATTCACAGGGCTCCTCGATGCAGCATTCATGCAATTCTATCAGGGCTGCGAGGCGATGTGTGGCTACAACCACAAGGTCACTGCGGCTAGGAAATTTTTGGCGTCCAATATGGGCGCTAGCAACTCGAAGGATATTAGCAAGGTACTTGAACACGTGTGGAAGGTGAGGAATAAGTACTTCGCGCACCGTGGCCAAGTTGCCCTTCTGAACGCAAACGACGTGTACCAGGTGGCAAAGCAGGTGTTGGTTGCTCGTTGGCTCTGCCGCCGCCTGATTGATGCGCGAATTGGAACCGCGGGTCTATGTCGAGAGATGCGTCTGTATCATGGCGGATCGTCGGAGGAGTTTCGGGGAGACGTCCAGGAGCTTGATACGACGTTCAAGATCCCTTGAGCTGTGGGCACTGTCGTGCGTTACGCGGATAGTCCATCGCTGTTTCTGCCATGCGGCGCAGGAATCCGCCCGCGAGCCATCCACGCTCCGATGAACTGTCGGCACAGGTTTGACGAGGTGTGCTCAGCGGAACCAGCGACGATACCAGGGTTGTGCTGCAGAAGGCACATCTGGTGACGCTGTAACATGGGTCAAGTTAGCTCGGTTGGCCTTCGTCAAGGGGCGGTCGGGGCCGAGCACCTTCTCGTAGATCGCCAGGCCCCGTTCCAGGTACGGCCGCGCGCCGGCGTAGTCGCCCCCGCTGGCGAGGTAGATGCGCGGGGCAGCCGGCCTGCCCGTGGGGGAGCGCGACCGGGCGGATGCGCGGCACATGTGCCACTGGGGCGGGGATCAGGGTAGTGCTTGTGCCAGACCTGGGCGCTTCCTAGAAGCGCCATTCTGCGTAGCTATTTTCCCTCACAACAACGGCGGGTAGGATGGGAATCAGCGGGACCGGTGCTCCATGCCAGAGAAGGGTTTGGTTGAATGACCCGGAAGCCCCAGAAAGACGAAGAGCAGGCAGTCCTCGACCTGCTGCGCGCGCAGTGCGCAGAGTTCCCCGGCGGGAGCTTGCGTCCGTCCGACCCGCCGGATTTCGTGCTCACCACAGAGACCGGCCGGCGCGTTGGACTTGAAATGCGTCGCCTGTTCCCCGATCAGAGCAAGGATGGTTCGCCCCGCCAGCGTGGGGAGATGCTGCACGAGAAGATCGTGCACCACGCCGAAAGAGACCACGTGGCAGCCTCAGGCTCGCCACTGGCAGTTGCTGTTTTCTGGAGCTCGAACGACATCGTAAGTGGCGATACCGCGGTGCTCGCAAGAGAACTTCACGACCTCGTGATTGGCGCCATGCCACGACTGGCGCCTCAGCCGGGCGACTATCCCGGGGCGTTGAGATGCGTGCTGGACTGGAACGAGCTGCAGAGTGCGGCGCTAGGTTTGTATGCGACTCAGGTGACAGTCGCGACCTACCCGGGGGTGCGTTCGAGCACCTGGGACTCCGTGGAAGTCGGATGGCTCTGGCTACCCGTTGATGCCATCCGCAAGGCTATCGCCGAGAAGGAGAGGACGCTCTCGGGCTGGCAGACCTCGGTGGACGAAGCCTGGTTGGTCCTCTATCTCGTTACCGCCAGTTCGGGCAGGATCACGGACGACATCAGGAATGCTTCCTATCCTTCGGCTTTCAACCGGATATACCTGTTTGACACGATCAGTCGCGAATGGGTCCGCATCGATATACTGGGAACCGGCTGGCCATGAACCCGCCTGAAGCGCGCGAGCGTCCTTCTTCGTTCCCGTGCCTCGACGATGAAGCGCACAATGCCCTCAGGAGGTAAGCGGTCGAGGTGAGCGAAGTCTTGGAGCCTTGCTGCCCGGCTCCAATCGGACATGCGGTGATCTCGACGCTACCGCATTCGTCGATCGGGCTTTCCGCCCGCGTGAGCGTGATCGCGACAGCTGGGATTTGCTGGGAGGGCGGCTCGTCCATGCCGGAAGCGTAGCGGGCGCGAGCGCCTGGGCGCCGGGCCAGACTGCCCATTCGAGCACGCTATTCTAGCAGTGGGTTACCGGGCGAAGGGGGGATGGGACGTGGCGATCACGGACCAGACACGCAAGATCCTGTGGGCCCGGTCTGGGAACCGGTGTGTCCTGTGTCGGCGGCGACTCGTCGAGGCGGGGACAACGCCGAATGGAGATGTGGTGGTCGGCGACGAGTGCCACATCGTGGCGCGGTCACCTGCCGGTCCGCGCGGCGGTCTGTTAGCAGCGGATCGGCTCGACGAGTACGACAATCTCATCCTGCTCTGCGCCGCCGATCACCGAGTGGTGGATGCTCAGCCCGGGACGTACTCGGTCGCGGTGTTGCAGTCGCGCAAGCGGCGCCACGAAGCGTGGGTAGAGCACCTCCTGGAGGTGAAGCTCAGGTCCGCGCCGGGAGATGGCGGCCCAACCTTCGTCCAGTTGGAACGCGTTGACACCGGCAGGAGACTCCTCCGCGTGGTTGGCGGTTGCCATGCGTGGCAGTTCGATCATCCGGAGCCGCATGATGAGGCTGAGGCCGAGGCAATGGCGGATATCTTGCAGGAAGCGCAAGACTGGGGTGACATTTACGACGAGATCGACGCTGGGGGGCAAGTGCGAGCGGCACACGACTTGACCGCTAAGATTCGGACGTTGGCACGGTATGGGCTGTCGCTGTGGGGCGGCAGGACGTGGGCCCCATTTGCTCCGGGCAAGCCTCCGGTGTTTGGCTGGATCGCCGTCCTCCTCGTGCGACGTGATAGTGAGGAGGCTGCGAAGAAAGCGGAACTGGAGCGCCTCCTCACGGAGTTGCAGGGCCGGGAGGAACCGGTGGTAGGCGGTTGAGCAATTGGTCGCTTGCCCTGTGAGCCTGAGCGCCCTCAGCCCCACCATGGTCGCCGCCGCAGCCATTTGGCCGGTTTGTGGTCTACTAGCGCCCGATCGACATGGCGTCCCAGCTCGCACGACCTCCCCTCCCCGTCACCACGGTCGCGCCGGTCGCCTCCTCGGTGCCGCGGACGGTGCTGGACCTGTACATCGACCTGACCCATCCCCCGCGGTTCGAGGCGCTGGCGGCCCAGCCCATCTTCCCGTTGGTGTGCTACGACGGGCAGCTCCGGTGGTGCGGCGCTGGCGGCGTTGCTGAGCCTGGCGGAGGATGCGCTGGCGACCAAAGTCGAGGCAGACTGCGACTTCGCGCGGGCCCAGGGGGAGGTGCAAGGGCACGGGAGCGCTGGGCCTGGCCGGAGTCTGGGGTGAGCCTCTCGCGCCGGTCTAGCCGTTGGGCAGCTCCGGGAAGCCATGGAGGTGGCCGAGGGTCCGAATGACCAGCCCGATGATGTTACGTACGGACTCTGGTGGCAAGGCCGACGGGAGGGCGAACGTGCATAGCACACCAAGGCAGAGTCCGCGCCAGTCCCTTCGACCGAGGCGACTCGCAGCATCGTTGAGATAGTCCAGCTTGGAGTTGAAGTCTCGCATCCGCTCCTCAGAGAGCGAGTACGTCGCCTTCACCTGCTCCGCTATTTCTCGGAGGCGCGTTGCAATCTGTTGTTGCTCGTCCGGAGTGAACGGCGTATTTAAGGTGGCCTCATCGGAAGCGGCTCCGAGTAGCTGCGCTTCAGCGCGAAGGTCGGCCCACAAATCCGCGTTTCTGGGACTGCTTGCCCGCACTCCATCAGGACGCTCAGCAGCGAGCTACCGGCATGGCCCCGGGATCTTTCTACTGCCCCTCTATTCCAGCGCAGGCGACCCGGCCACCTTGGCCGTCTACACTGCCACGACTGTCGCCGGCAGGGCGCAGGCGGGCGACAACCTTATTACTGCACTGCCCGAATTGGCGTTGGAGCGGGATGCAGGGACTGTACGGGCGTCAGGAGCGGAACGCGCCTTGCCGGTTAGAGGGTTCGTAGAAAGGCAACGAGGTCGGCCTGCTCCTGGGGGGTGAAGCCGATACCGAAGCGAGTGTTGTAGAAGGTAACCACGTCAGTAAGGGTGGCAGCCGAACCATTGTGGAAGTAGGGCGCGCGCGCCGGTAGGGCGCGCAAGATCGGCACTTTGAACCGACCGATGTCCTTGCACTTGCCACTGATGAGGGCGCGACCCGGGTCGGTGGTTTGCACCGTGGTCACGCCGTTGACCACCGTTCCCTCGATGTTGGTCGTTCCCACCATGCACGTCAGTGTGTAGACCGGCAGATCCCCCGTGTTGCGCGCCACGTCGGCGATGCCGATGTTGAGCGGGGTCCAGACCGAATGGTTGCCCACATTGGGGGTGTCGTGGCAGGTAGTGCAGGTGCCGGGGCGCACCGCCACGTTCCGGTCGTCATTCAGGCCGCCGACGCCGGTGATATTGATCGGCTTGATATTGAACAAGGTCTGCCCCCGCGCCACGGCGGCTCGGGAGGCGATGGACGAGCCCGACCAGGCGTTGTAGAGGGTGAAGGCCGAGGGGGTAAATGGCGCGCCGGTGGGATTGGCGCCCAGCGGATCGTTGCTGCCGATGAAGAAGCTCTGGTTGGCCAACGGCACCGGGCCGCCTAGCGCGCCGCCAGCGGTCAGGTGGCCCGCCGCGTCGTCGAAGATCTGCGCGGTGGAGAGTCCCCTTTCGAAGTTGACGATCAGCTGCTGCTGTTCGGGAGTGAGGTCGGCTACCGCCTGCGCGTGCCCGAGCGTTGCATTGTTGGCCTGATGGGCGAGATCGATGGCAAGGTTGGTCGTATTGAGCGCAGGGGTGTTGCCCGGCAAGAGCGGTTGCCCCGTGTCCCGGCCGTCCCACAGGACGGCGCTCAAGAAGCCAAGGTTGGTGGCCGGTAAGGGCCGACGGAAGAGAGAGAGCTGGCTGGCGCTGGCGAAGCCGTAAGGATCGCTGACGGTAGTGAGGGTGATCTCGGACGTCGAGCCTATGGGCATGGCGATGCCCACCCGGATGACGCCCTTGCTCAGCAGCATGCTGTAGGCACGCCGGCGCGCCGCGACCGTGGAGACATCGAGGTTGGGGGCGTTGGCGCCGTCATTGGTCCGAAAGATGGGGTCCGTGCCGCCCGTTGCGGCGAAGCGGCGTTGCACGCCGCGCGGGGTGATTGACCAGGCCTCGGCGGGGATGTGGCAGGTGGCGCAACTGCGACCGTTCGTGCCGAGGCTCTGGAAGAAGGGGTTGGACGTATCGACGACGCCAGCGGTCGAGGAGGTGGCGAAGGCGCCGGTACCATCCCGGATCGGCAGGTTGTTGCGGATGGAAGGCAGGTCGTCGGCGGCGACAGCGCCGCTGAACAGCAGGCCGGCAGCCAGCGCCAGCACCGGGATGAGCCGTTGGCCGCGCAGCCAGGACCCGGCCCAGGGCGGGCGGACGGGCGCACGGGGCTCGGCGCGCTCGGGCGGCACGGCCCTCGGAGCCTCGGGCTTCGTCGTGGTCATGGTCGCCCTCCTCCAGTCCGTCAGCGCCGGCCGGCCACGGGAAGCTTGCACCAGGCACGGTCCCCAGGGCCGACGGCGGCGGGAGCGCCCGTGCGGGCATCGCCCACACCGTCAGGTTGCCCATTGCCTGCGGCGTACTTGCATCAGTCGAGGCGTCGGCCGGGTCGAAGCCGAGTTTCACCATGAGGGTGCCAAAGGGTGACCTGGCCGGGGGACCGGTGCATGAGGGTGCGCTATGCAGCGTAGCTGCAGGCCCTAGCACCGCTGGCGTACCCCTTCCCGTGGCGACGCAGGTCGTCGGTGGCCCCTGCGTCGTAGCTGCAAGCGTGCAGCATCGCCTTAGTGGATGCCGATGTTGCCCTCCAACAGGATCTCGTGGAAGGTGAGCCCCGACACCTCGAGCGTGATGGTGGCGCCGGGTCCCCCACTCGTGACGCGCGCGATGAAGGACTGACCCGCCCCGGCGCCCAGGCCGGTCACCGTCGCTATCCCTCGCAGGGTCGCCGTCTCGCCGACGACGGCAACCGACGTCACCTTGCCGGTCACGTACATCGCATTGCTCGTGAACTCGCCGCTGGTGGCATCCTTGGGTGCCAGCGCCAGGCACTCGAAGTCGCCCCCCAGCTCGTCCGCATGGAAGGCCAGAATGGTCGTGACCGGCAGCGGCGTCGTCCCGCCCGTGCCGCCTTCGATGATGGTCTTGCCGGCGCCGGCCACCGTATGGCCGGCATGCTTCGCCGCCCCGTCATCCGCCCGCGCGACCACGGCGCCGGCGACGAGCGCGAAGAGCAGCGCCACGAATGTGAGCGCCCGCAGCTTGGTGCGTTTCATGCCCTTCTCCCCCTGCATCTCTTGGATTCGGTCTGGCGCCCCGCCATGCCAACGGCAATCCCCGCGTGCTCGGGCGCCCTCGGATAGACGCTGGGCCGCGTCACACCCGCGGCCTTGGCGTTGGGGGCGGTGACGGTCAAGCATCGCTCGCCCTCGCCGTGGCCCCGCCTTGGGATGGCGTCACCACCGCCCCCCACGCAGCTAGAAGTGGAAGAACTGGGTATCGCCGCTGGTCGGCTTGCTGAAGTCCAGGCCGTGGTGCAGACTCAGCATGATCCCCTCCTCCTTGCCGGGCGGCGGGGAGCCCTCTACGCAGGTGATCGTCAGCAGCCCCTGACCGATCCCGTCGAGGTTGACCAGGAACTTGCCCTCCCCGCCATGCAGGAACGCCAGACTGGGATTGGCCACACTGCCGTAGTCGACGAAGCTCAGCAGCCGCCGCATGGTCCAGGTGCCGGAGGCGACGGTGCCGCCGACCGCGTTCTTGATCACGTACGTCCCGCCGCCCGTGGCGAACCGTACGGGGCTGCTCGCGAAGGCCCCCGAACCGATCATCGTGACCGTGCTGCCGTCCGCCGCCGCGCTGGTGTTGGGCGCCACGCAGAAACGGCTCGTCTGTAAACAGAACTCGTAGACTCGGTTGGCGCCGCTGTGTTCGTCGTTGCCCTGGCCATCATCGGCCAGCGTGGCGCTCGGCAGTACCACGAAGACGCCGATGGCCAACACCAGGAAAAATCGTCGTAGCACTTGTTTTCCCCCTTCCGTCCAAACCGGTAACCCCATTGACCTGAGTTGGGCACGTGCGGATTCTGCTGCCAGGGACGGCAGGCCCGCCGATGAGCGACATCGCGTGATCGATAGGCATCACCTCCTCAAGGACTGCGTCGCCTCCCCCTCGGGGGATACGTAGCGCAGCAGCATGGATCCGCTCCCGGGAGCCATGGCCCACCTCCTTGCGCCTGCCTGTTGTCTGCTGGGCCGTCTGACACCCTGATTGCCGTCGCAGCAAGCCACCGTCGCGTGGTGGGCTGGGGACATCACACCCCTGCAGTCTTCCGCATGACGTACAGCGGGGCAAGGCGTTTCGTCCCCAGAAAGTCCCCGGATCGTCCGCAAATCGTTCGACCGCGACGTTCGGACGCCGATTGCACAACGCGTAGCAAGCCATTACAATGTGCGGACGATCGGGTTGCACGCCCGTCGCGACAGCCATCGCATGCTTCCAGTCTCCCTCGACCGGCAGTGCGGGATAGGGGTGATGCCAGAACCGTCCTCGTCTCGAGTCTCTGCAACCGAGGATCCTCGGCCCGCAGGTGGCTCCGACGCGTTCACCCGGCTGGTCCGCGATGCCCTCGCGCACCTCGACGACCCCATGTATCTGCAAACCCATCTGCTGGCCCAAGTAGCGCGGGAAGAACCGGGGAGGAGCACGGGTAGCACCACCAAGGCGTTGCGGCAGAGCTTCGTCGACGCCATCGCCAGCTTGCGTCCCGACCCGGCCACAGCGGCGGGCTCCGCCGCTTGGCGCCACTACCAGGTCCTCACCTTGCGCTACCTGGAAGGGCTGGAGATCTCGGCAGTCCGGGCCATGCTCGCCGTCGGAAGGAGCGAGTACTTCCGTGAACAGCGACGGGCCGTGGACGCAGTGGTTTCCCTCCTCCGGCAGCGTTGGGACGTGACGGAGGGGAACGACCACCGGTTGCGCCTGGGGACACTCCGTCTGCCTGCCCCGCTGCCGCGGCGGCGCGCAGCTGTCGGAGCACAGGTTCGCATGCCTATCCCGCTCACCAGCTTCGTGGGACGGGAACGGGAACTGGCGGCGGTCAAGGCCTTGCTCGGTCATGCCCGGCTGGTCACCCTGACTGGGCCACCCGGCGTGGGCAAGACGCGACTCGCCGTCGCCGCAGCGGCCGAGATGCGCGACGCCTTCGACGACGACCTCTGCTTCGTGCCACTAGCTTCCATCAGCGATCCTGGCCTGGTCATCTCAGCGGTGGCACAGGCGTTGGCCGTACCGGAGAGGGCAGGCGTCGAGATAGAGCGCTCAGTACAGACGCACCTCCGGGACCGGCGCCTGCTGCTGGTCGCGGACAACTTCGAGCAGGTGCTACCGGCGGCGCCGGTGCTCACCGAGTTGCTGGCGACCTGCCCGTGGCTGACCGTCCTGGTCACCAGCAGGACACTGCTCCGCGTTGGCGGGGAGCAGCGCTATGTGGTGCCGCCGTTGGCGCTGCCGGGCCGCGAACATGGGGTGTCGCTGAGCTCGCTCGCCGAGTGCGCGGCGGTGCAACTATTCCTTGAGCGAACACAGGCGGGGAACCCGGACTTCGCCCTGACGGAAGCCAATGCTCCCGCTGTGGTGGAGATCTGTCACCGTTTGGATGGCCTGCCACTGGCGATCGAGCTGGCGGCGGCCCAGGGAAGGCTATTCTCTCCGCAAGCACTGCTTGTTCGCTTAGATCATCGCTTGCCCTTGCTGACGCACGGGGCGCGGGATCTGCCGGGACGACAACAGAGCCTGCGCGCCGCCATTGACTGGAGCTACCACCTCTGCGATACCCGAACGCGACGGCTCTTTCGACAGCTGGCAGTGTTCGTGGGGGGATGTACGCTCGAGGCGGCACGGGCCGTCTGCAACCTGGAGCACGAGCGACGGCTGGAGCCGTTCGACGGGGTGGCAGCGCTGGTGGATCACAGCCTGCTGTGTCGGGAGGACCAGCCGGATGGGGAACCGCGCTTTCACCTGCTCGAGTCGCTGCGCGAGTATGCACTGGAGCTGTTGCTTACTAGCAAGGAGGCGGACGTCACGCAACGACGGCATGCCGATTACTACCTTGGCCTGGCCGAGTGGAGCGAAGCCACGTTCGGCCTCTCATCGGCACGGCAACAACGGCACTGGCTGCACCGCCTGGAGGCCGAGCCTGATCTGGAGACCGAGAGCGGCAACCTGCAGGCCGCCCTGCAGTGGGCGCTGGCGCGTGGGGAAGTTGAGCAGAGTCTGCGACTGGCAGGGGCGCTGGCGGGCTTTTGGCTCAATCACAACCGCTGTGCCGAGGGCCGCCGATGGCTCAGCCGGGCCCTCGCCCTGCGCGGAGCTGGCGGACAGACGACGGTACGGGCGAGGGCACTCCACCGGGCCGGACTACTCGCCGTCGCCGAGGGCGACCTGCGGACTGGCCAGACCGTGCTAAAAGAGAGCGTAGCGATCTGGCGGCAACTGGACGACCAGCACGGCCTGGCGCTGGCACTGGCAGCGTTGGGACGGGTAGCGAGCAAGCGACGAGAGCCTGCGGCACGACCCCTCATCGCGGAGAGCCTGGCACTCTGCCGAGCGCTCGGAGACCAGCGGCGGGTGGCCATGCGGTTGATCCAGTTAGGCCTCCACGCGACGTACGAGGGCGATCCCGTTACGGCGTGCGCCTCGCTCACCGAAAGCCTGACGATCTGCCGGGACCTGGGAGACCGCGTCGGCATGGCCGACGCAACATTCCAGCTGGGACAGCTGGCGATGATGCAAGCAGACTATGGGGCAGCCCGTGCCCACTTCGCACGCAGTCTCGCGACCTATCGGGAAACGGGGGCCACCCACAGTATTGCGTCCGTGCTGAACCGCCAGGCGGAATTGGCGGCCCATGACCGGGACTGGGAACAGGCACTAGCGCTCGGGGAGGAGAGCCTGACGCTGTCCGAGGAGCTGGGCGACAAGGACACGATGGCGTGGTCGCTGCAGGACCTCGGCCGTGTGGCACGCCATCGGGGCGACGAGCGGCGAGCCACGGCACTGTTCCAGGGCAGTTTGGAATTGCGCCGCGAACAGGGGCACACGTCTGGCGCGGTGGTCTGCCTGTCGGAACTGGCCGAGGGCGCCATGTGGGCCGGGATGCCCGAGCGCGCCACGCGTCTCTTCTCGGCGGCGGCAGCACTGCGCGACGCGGCCGGCGTGCTTCCATCGCCCGGCGACCTAGGAGGCTATGCCCAAGCGGACGTGAACGGTCACGTGGCACGACTCCAGGCTGCGTTGGGCGAGGCGACATTCAGTGCGGCGTGGGCGGTAGGACGGGCAATGGGGCTCGAGCAGGCCATAGCGTACGCGCTGGCAGCGGACGGGGGGCCGACGGCGTCAAGGAACCAACGGGCCGTGCAGCGGCGATCCTGCCGTCGTAGCCGTGGTTCCTCCCTGGAGGAGGCGACCAACGAGACAACGCCGCCGGGCCAACGGTACCCAAGGGTGCCTTAAGCCGAGCTAACGCACCCACGCGACCAGAAGCAGCACCGGCCGAGCGCACCTACTGTGCTGGACCGGCGGCAAAATCGGCGGGTGTGGCGGCATATTGGTGAAACGCTGGCGGCACGACGGGCGCTGACCGCGCCTTTTTGGGCGCCCGCTTTGTCCGCTAGTGCGCTCCCGGGGCAGCGCTAATGCCTCCGCCGTGCTTCCGGCACGTCCTTGCCAGCGTCGGGGCCCGGCAAGTCGGTGTCGCGCATTGTCCAACTCCGCCGGCCGCTCCTTGGTGTCCGTCACCGCGTGACGCTTGCGCCCGACGATCCGCTGGGCCCGGTCGTAGCCGCGGTCCGCCCCGGAAGCCACCGTCTTCACCGTCTGGCTGTCGATGGCACCGCCCGCCGGCTCCTCCCGGCGGCCCGCCCGCTTGTGGTCGGCGCGTATGAGGGCGTCGTGCAGGCGTTTCCAGGCGCCGTCGTTCTGCCAGGCGCGGAAGTCGCTGTAGACCGTCTGCCACGGGGGAGGTCGTGGGGCATGGCCTTTCCCTCTCACCGCTCTTTGTCCCGTGCTACGATGACCACACGCATGAGTCGAGAGGCTGCTCAGGGCGCCGTCGCGTAGTGCAAGATGGGGACGACACCTTCCATCGAGCGTCGTACGTTCGTGGCGGCGATGCCGGAGAGTAGGGCTTCGTCGCCGGCCACCGCGAGCGTCTCGCGCGGCTGCAGCGCCTGCCAGAGCTCGGTGACGGCGCTCGGTCCGGCCGTGCTCGGGACGTACAGGTAGCGGTAGCCGCGGCCATGCTGCTGCGCGCGGCGGGCGGCTCGGGAGAAGACCTCCTGCGCGGCCTCGTCCTGGAGATAGGGATCGGTGATCGCGAACAGTCGCGGCGGCCGATCCGGTGGATCGAAGGCGCCCCGTTGCAGCAGCACCACCGGACCGCCAGCCGCGGCCGCGTCGGCGGCTTGCAGGAGGGCATCGACCTGCGTCGCCTCTTGCGGGAGGACCGCCAGCACCGTCGCCGGCGGCATGCGGCGACCACGGGAGAGGAAGGCGACCGGGACGCCTGGCCGGTGCAGCACCGGCACGACGGCGATGCGACCCCGCCGATGGTTCACAACATAGGTCGTCGCCGCGATTGCCAGACCGGCGACGGTCACGCCGCCCCCGAACACGGTCGCCAGGGGCTTGGCAACGAGGTTGGTCGTCCAAGCGAGCGCCACGAGCCCCGTCGTTATGACGCCGACCACGAACGTGATCTGTCCCACCGCGTGTTTCGCGCTGCCCTCCCCCGTGGCGCCTTCACCGCCTTCCGGGGCCGCCGTTGGCTTGCCATCCGGGTGCCGCTCGTGCCAGCGCACAATGTCGAGGGCGAGGCAGGTCAGCGTGAAGGCGCCGAGCAGGCCGAAGGCGTAGAGGTCGCCCAGGAGGCTGACACTGCCCTGCGCGACCACCAGCACCAGCACCGGGACGGCGACGACCGTCAGGATGGCCCAGTGGGGGGTGCCCCGCCAGCGATTGCACTGCTCGATTGCCTTGGGCAGGAAGCCCATGCGCGTCAACGCCAGGAAGACGTGGTAACTGCCGATGATGGCGGTGTTGCTGGCAAACACCAGGAGCAGCGCCCCGCTAATGGCCACCTCCACCTCCAGCACCCGCCCCGCCGCGAATCCACCGAGGAGGGAGACGAACTGGTTGGGGTCGGTCGACTTCGTGATCGGCAGCACGGTCGTGGACCAGAGCGTCAGCAAAGGGCTGGTGAGCGTCATCGAGCCGATGACGGCGCCCATCGCCAACCGCGTCACGCGGCGGCGGGGCTCCGCCATGGCGGGCGAGAGCTGGGAGATGCTCTCCAGACCGGAAAAGGCGAGGAAGGCGCCGGCATAGCCGGTGAGGATGCGCACCGGTGTGAGCGCGGGACCGGCAAGCACGCGGGGTAACGCGCCGACGAGGTTCCCAGGGCCGACGTGCAGGATGACGGCCAGGATGACCGCTCCCTGGCTGAGCGCCGCGACGACGGCAATCGCCGCGTTGACCTTGGCGCTCTCGCTGATGCCGATGAGGTTCAGCGCGCCCAACAGCACGAGCGCCAGCAGGGCGACCGGCAGGACGAGATGCGCCAGGTGCGGCGTCACGTCGCTCAAGTAGATGATGCCGGAGAGCGAGCTGAGCGCCGCCGTCAGAAAGTAATCGACCAGGATGAACATGCCGCCCAGCACCCCCACGAAGGGATGCAAGGCGTGAGCGGCGACGGTGACTACGCCGCCGCCTTCCGGGTAGCGCACGGCGACCTCGCCATACTTGCGGGTCAGCAGCACGAAGACGACGAGGGTCATGGCGACATACAGCGCGGCGTGGGTACCGACCCCCGGCTGGGCGAAGAGGATGCCCGGGGTGTAGTAGACCGAAGTGCCGAGGTCGGCGAAGACGATGGCCCAGCAGAGGAAGGGGCCGAGGCCGGACCCCAGGCGCGTCGTGGCCGCCTCCTTGCCGTGGCCGGGCACAGTGGCAGCGGTGCTCATAAGGCTCGTCTGCCCCTCCCTAGCCCCGCTATTCCCAGCCGCACGACCCTACTGCCCGCCCGACAGTACCGTTTGGACCAGGAAGACCACACCGGCGGTGACGACGACGGCCGTCACCAGCCAGCCCCCGATGGCCAGGCGGGAGCCGATGCGCTGCGCCCCCATGATCCCGCGATCGCGGGCGACGAGCATCAACAGGGCGAGCGTGATTGGGGTGCCGAGGCCACCGGCGAGAGAGCTCCAAAAAAGGAACTGGATCGGGCTGATGCCGACGAGCGTCAGCCCCACCGCCAGCGCCAGGCACAGCAGCAGACTGACATAGAAGGGCTTCGCCTGGGTGAAGCGCAGATTCAAACTGCCTTTCCAGCCGGCGGCCTCCGCCAGCACGTAGGCGCTCGTGCCCGCCAGCACCGGGATGGCGAGGACCGCCGACGCGAGCAGGCCGATGCCGAAGATAATGGCCGCGAAGGGGCCGGCGAGGGGAGCGAGGGCCTTGGCGGCGTCCTGGGCGGTCTGTACTTGCTGGTGGTGGACGCCCAAGGTGGCGCCGGTGCTGATGACGATGAACCAGAAGATGGCCCCGGCCAGCACCATCCCAAGACCCGCGTCCACCTGGACCAAACCCAATCGACGCAGTGGTGGTCGCTCCTCCGATTGCTCAATCGTCTCCCAGACGTAGGCGTAGCTGGTGAGGGTAGTCCCGAGCAGCGCCAGCGCCCCTTGCACATACGCCGATGAGAAGTCCAGGTGGGGGACTACGGTCGCCCGCAGCACCTGCCCCCAATCCGGCCGGGCCAGGAAGGCCGTAACCACGTAGGCCAGGAAGATCAGCAGGACGTAGCGCAGCACGCGCTCCAGGGCGGCGTAGCTGCCCCAGATGAGCAACGCCGCCGCCGCGATGGCCAACGGGACGATGAACCACCGGTAGGGCCGGCCGCTGAGCAAGCCAATGGCGGCGGCGCCGCCTTCCAGGTCCGCCGCCAAGGTAATCACATTGACGGCGAGCACCAAGAGCAGGGCGACCGACGCCCAGAGGCGTCCATAGCAGCGCCGGATGACATCTTCCAATCCTTCCTGGGTGACGACCCCCACCGCGGCGCTGATCACCTGCACGACGACCAGCATCGGGACGACCAGGATGACCAGCCAGGAGAGGCCGTAGCCGGTCGTGGCGCCGATGACCGATAGCGAGGCCACGGTGGTCGGATCGTTGTCCGACGCCCCGGCGATCAGGCCGGGGCCGAAGCTCTTGAGGAACGCCAGGGGTCGGCGTGCGACCGCCGCTGCCGGCGTCGGGTGCGGCGCCATGACTTCTGGCACGCAGGCCTCCTTCCGTCCACATCGTCCAGCGTCGTTCGCCCTACCGCCCATTGGCAAGAGCGGCGCCTTCGACCGTTACTACCACGAGAGGTTGCGTAGCACAACTTTAACCCTGCTATGCTACAACGCTGTCGGGATGCGTACATCGCCGCAAAGGGATGGATAATGAACCAGGACGCTCGGAAAGGGGCGGCTACGTCCAGCGCAGGCGACTCCCTGCAGGCCATCGCCTCGGCGGCACGGTAGCAGCGCTCCCGCGATCGCCCAGGAGAAAGGGAACGCTTGCTCTGCAGGAAGATACCGTCCGGTCACTGTCCGGATCAACCGGACGCTGACGGGAGCACCCGACGGCACGCATCTTGCATAGTCCGGTAGCCGGATTCCGGGCGGTTGTCGGAGACGAGGAGGACTACGCTGTTCATCTCCCAACTGGTCGGACGGCCTGTCAGTGGCGCCGCCGGCGAACGGCTCGGCACGCTGCGGGATGTCGTGGTCGGGCTGGAGGAGTCGGGCCACCCACCGGCGCGCGGCCTCGTGGTGCGTGCCGAGAAGCGCGAGCGGTTCGTGTCCATGCGGGATGTGGCGTCGTTGGACGTGAACGGCGCCCAACTCCGGCTCACGGCGCTGCCCGCGGGCGAGTTCGAGCGTCGGGCGGGCGAGGTACTGCTGGAGCGCGACATCCTGGACCGGCAACTGGTTGACCTCAACGGCGTGCGGGTGGTGCGGGTCAATGACGCCGAGCTCCGGCCGGTCGGCGATGCCTGGCGCCTGATGGGCATCGACATCAGCGCCAAGGGCATACTCCGGCGGTTGGGGCCCCGACGTCTGGTTGGTGGACTGGAGGCGGAGATTATCGACTGGGCGGTCGTGGAACCGCTCGCCACGCAAGTGCCCGAAGTGCGGCTGAATATCCCCCACGACCAGCTGGCCAAACTGCATCCCTCGGACATCGCCCGCATCGTCGATTCCCTCGCCTATCCACAGGGGGCGGAATTGATGCAGGCCCTGGACACCGCCACGGCCGCCGACACGCTAGAGGAGATCGAAGCAAGTCATCAGGTCGATATTTTGGAAGCCCTGCCGGCGGAGCGTGCCGCCGACATCCTGGAGGAGATGGCTCCCGACGCCGCGGCGGACGTGCTGGACGACATGCCGCGCGCGCAGGCCGACGATCTCATCGCCCGGATGGACGCCGAAGAATCAACCGATGTCAAGCTGCTCCTCAGCTACCCGGAGCGCTCCGCCGGCGGCATCATGACCACCGACTTCGTCATCGCCCTGGAGCACGAGACCACCCGCCAGGCGATCGAGTACATCCGAGGCCAACTCGACAAACCGGACCTCGTCTATTACGTCTACATCGTTGACGATCCGGACAACCAGCGCCTCGCGGGTGTGGTCTCCTTGCGCGACCTGCTCTTGGCGGAGCCCGAGCAGGCGCTGCGTACCTACATGCGGCGTGACCCGCGTACCGTGCGTCCGGAGGCGCCGGCGACCGAGGCGGCGCGAATCATGACGGAGTACAACCTGCTGGCCCTGCCGGTCACGGACGCGGCCGGCCGCATGCTGGGGCTGGTGACGGCCGACGACGCCCTCGAAATCTTGCTGCCGGAATCCCTGAAGCGGCACGTGCCGCGCATCTTCAGCTAAGGGAAGGGCGGCAAGGATGGCGACCCAGGAGCACGTCGATCCCCAGGCGGCCGCCGTCCCGGCGGTGTCGGCGCCGGTGCGCCGGCTTTCCTGGCGGCAGCGCCTGCGCACGCGCCGCACGGGGCTGCTCGCCTTCCTCGTCGTCCTGGGCCCCGGCATCATCACCGCCTCCGCCGACAACGACGCGGGCGGCATCACCACCTACGCCATCGCCGGCGCCCAGTTCGGCTACGCCTTACTCTGGATCCTCTTCCTGACCACCTTCAGTCTCGCCATCACCCAGGAGATGGGCGCTCGCATGGGCATCGTCACCGGCAAAGGGCTGGCCGAGCTGATCCGGGAGCGCTTCGGTATTCGCTGGACCGCCTTTGCCATGCTGGCGTTATTCATTGCCAACTTCGGCTCGACCGCCGCCGACGTTGCCGGCGTCGGCGCTTCCCTGGAGATCTTCGGCGTGAGCCGGTACATCACCGTGCCCCTGGCGGTGCTCGGCATCTACCTGCTGGTGCTTAAAGGCAGCTACCGCTGGATCGAGAAGATCTTCCTCTTCAGCGCGGTCCTCTACATCGCCTACGTGATCGACGGGGTGCTCGCCCATCCGGATTGGGGCGCCGCCCTCTTCCACACCGTAGTGCCGAACTTCCAATTCCAGCAGGCCTACGTGGTCGCCTTCATCGCGACCATCGGGACCACCATCACGCCCTGGGGCCAGTTCTTCATCCAGTCCTATGTCGTCGACAAGCGCCTGGGCCCCGACGACCTCAACCCCGAGCGCGGCGACGTCTACGTGGGCTCCTTCATCACGAACTTCATCGCGTTCTTCATCATCGTCGCGACCGCGGCGACGCTATACGCCCACCACCAGTCGATCACGAGCGCCAGTGACGCCGCCAGCGCCTTGGCGCCGCTGGCCGGGCCCTTCGCCGCCCTCCTCTTCGCGGTGGGGCTGCTCAACGCGGCGCTGCTGGGGTCGACCACGATCCCGCTATCCACCGCCTATGCTGCCAGCGAAGCATTCGGTTGGGAGTTGGGGCTGGATCGTGGCTTCAAGCAGGCGCCGGTCTACTACGGGGTCTACTCGGCGGCACTGGTCGTGGCGGCGCTCTTCGTGCTGATCCCCGGCATGCCGCTGATCACGGTGATCTTCCTCACCCAGATGATCAACGGCATCCTCCTGCCGATTATCCTGATCTTCGTGCTCTTGATCATCAACGACCGCACCATCATGGGCCGGTTCACCAATGGTCCCGTCTTCAACGCGGTGGTCTGGGTCACCGTGGTCGCCTTGGTGCTCCTGTCCCTGCTGCTGATCCCGGTGACGATCCTCCAGCAGGTCGGCGGTTCTTAGATCGGCAGCGGCATCCGCCGATCGGTGGATGAGCAAATCAGCCGAAACAGCTTGCGATTGTAGCCGGTGGGGCGATGCGCCGACGCGCGCCTCGGCCTAATCTTGATCACGTGACGGATGCTATCAAGGAGGACGCGAACATGTCGGTGATCGAGGTCAACCACTTGCACAAGCGCTACCGCGCTCCCGCGAACTGGGGGCGCCTGATGGACCTTCTCGGGCTGGCGGACAAGCGGGACACGAAGTTCAAGAAGCTGTTCGGCGGCTAGAAGCAGCGAGCGGGCGCGCGGCCGCCATGATTGGGAATCTGCTGTTCTTTCCGATCATGTTCCTCGCCGGCCTGTGGCTGCCCAGGGCGGCGATGCCGGACATCCTGCGCCAGGCCAGCGACTTCAGCCCGCTGGGCGCCGCCGTCCAGTCGACGCGGCCTGCTCAGTTGAGGTGGCGGTGGCGAGCTTCTGGGACCGCTACTGAGAAGGTAGGGACTCCCCGTCTACATCAAAGCCCTCGTGCCACTGGTGGGCCTGGTGGACGACACTGACGATCTCGACGGTTTGAGCGCTGACGCGATAGGCCACGGCGAAGGGAGTACGCGGGACCACAAGCTCGCGTGTGTCTATCACGCGGCCGGGGCGTCCCATCAAGGGATGGGTTGCCAGTCCTCCTATCGCGGCGCGCACACACGCTGCCACGTCACGGGCAGCGGTTGGACTGTCGCCAGCGATGTGGCGCATCTGGCGACGCCGGTCGGCACGAGCGGGTGTGGACCACCGCACCGGCATTAGCCGGCGCGCTCCCGCGGTTTCTCCGGCTCAAGGCCGAACTCGGCCCACAGCTCGTCCGTCTCCGCATCGGTCGCAAAGTCGCCTGCGTCGGCGGCGCGAATCCCTTCCTTAATTCGGTCGATCTGCCAGCGTTGGAGATCAACAAAGCGGCGTATGGCTTCCGCTATCAGCTCGTTGCGGTTCCTGCCTGTGGACTTGGCGAGCGCGTCGAGGTCGGCCTTGATGGTCTGTGGGATGCGGGCCGTCAGATGGATGGTCGGGTCGGTGGTCGCCGTCATAATCACTCCCGGTTGCACCTAGGTATTTCGGCGGGCGCTTTGTGGCACAGCAATAGTATCCAGTGCCACGCGGGAAATCAGGAGGGCACATGGCGCCTGGCTGTCCGGCGTCTGTGCCCGTCAAAGACGATACAGCAGTCGAATCCTCGGCGCGATCGCATAGTTGAGCTGCACGAGGATGATGACCGTGATGCTCACGTAGGTACTGACGATGCAGAGCAACGCGCCGAAAGCGTAGAGCGCTTGCCCAACGATGATTCGTCGTTCGTTGGCCGCACGCGTCTCGACGGTCACGTCGTCTTTCAGGAGGCCCGCCCGCGACGCGTAGCGCCAACTGCCGAAGAGGACGGCGCCAAGGAGGAGTATGTTGAGCCAGTAGGTCAGCAGCGCGAGGCGGTAGGTGATGTACGCGGCTAACAGCGCGGTCGAAAACGGCATGAGCGTCACCGTGAACAGGAAGCCGAGGTGTATCCAGGTGAGGTTGCGATCGCTCCGAGCGAAATGGTTGAGCTGGGTCTGCTGACCGACCCAGAAAATCCCCAGCGTCAGGAAACTCATGAGATAGGCTTCGAGGCTCGGCCATAGCTTTGCCAGCGCGGCCCACAGGGCGCCCTCGCTATGAATCGCCCCGCTCACGGGCACGTGCAGATCCAGCACGAGCAGCGTCATCGCGACGGCGAAGATCCCGTCGCTCAAGGCGGCCAGACGGTCCAGACTCCGGCCCGCGATCAGATTGTAATGCGTTCTCACCCATCCTTCTCCCAAATCACCATGCAAAAGAGTAACTTGGTAGTGACACGGACCGAATGGTGATGTCGCAAACGGTGGGGAATCTAGGTGTCTGGGGGACTCCGAGCTTACCGTGTCGTAGCAGTATTTCCGTCAGGACTGATCGGGTGATTCCGCGCGAGCTCGATTGGTCCGCTGGAGCACCGCGGCCCAATCGGGACGCCGCGGTCGCACGTCGAACTCGACGATCGCCAGTCGGATCACGTCCTCAATGGGAACCGGTCCAGTGGGCAGGTGCATTCGCGAAGAGAGCCGCGCGTCGTCACGCAGCATCGCACGGCCGATGTGGACGTGTTGCCAGCGTGCCCAGCTTGTTCCTTCAGGATGCCACTCGTAAGAGACGATGTCGCGGCCGGTGTCGTCTACGAGCGAGTAGTGGTACGTGACGATCCGGACGATCCACGGATCACGGGACGTGGCTTCCCGCATGATGCGGTAACGAAGGATGGCAATAAGACCGAGCCGGGCCACCGCCGCGAGCGGAACGGCAAGGCCACCGTTGAGATCGGCGTCGTAGGGCCGATCTGCTGGGCGATAGCCATCGACGTTGAACCTTGCCCCGGTAATGCAGGAGAGCGCCTGCTGAAAGGAACTCGCCCAGGCCTTGACGGCCTCCTGCGGAGTCCTACCGGTCACTGGGGCGGAGCATAAAGACGCGTACGATCTCCGGCTGGTCGGGGTCCTCGGCGAACTTGCCGGCGTCCCACGCCCTAATGAACTCCTCGCCACTCATCCGAAGGTAGTGCCGGGCGGCCCGGTCGAAGATTGCCCACCGTTCCTCTGGAGTGACTACATAGACTGTGACGCCCGGATCTTCAACGTCTGGTTCCTGTGCAACCGTTGCCATGGTCTCTTCCCCCTTTTGACTACCGTATCGATCCCGTAGGATACGTCGGTACTCACAGGCATGCTAACCGATGATCGAACGAATAGCCTCTTGTAGGCTTCGTCCGGTGAGCCGGACGCTTGAGCGGCCGGTGGACCTCCGCCAAGCAAAACGCCCCGCCACACCGGTCAACGCGCCGCCGCCGGTCTCTTCGCCTGGTCCTCATGGACGGTCGCGGACGTTGCTGCCCGGCTGGGTACGAGCGGTCAATGGGTCCGCAAACAACTCCGCGACCGCGCGCTGCTGGGGGTAAAACACGGCGACGAGTGGCGCCTGCCGCGGTTCCAATTCGATGATGGCGGCCGGCCGCTGCCCGGGATCCAGCGGGTCCTGCCGCAACTCGATCCCGCGAAGAGCCTCGTGGCCATCTACAACTGGTTCACGACTCCGGACACGGACCTCTGGGCTGACGGCGTCGCCCTCGCCCCCTGCCAGTGGCTGGCGGAGGGTCGCGATCCGGAGGTGATTACCCAGCAGGCAGCGGACTTGTAGTGCCTACCAAGCGACCGTCGATCCCTACCTTCGGCACCCCCGATCCGGCCCGGCTTGCCCGCACTGCACCGGAAGTTTGCCTGTTGCCCACCGGGACCCGGCTCTGGCGCATCTATTTTCGTGGTGGTCGCTACCCCACGCGCTGGAGCGCCTTCCGCTTCGTTAGGCCGAGTGATAAGAACCGGTTCGACCATCACGAGGAGCCGAAGCGGGAACAGGCGCGCGGCATCGTCTACTGCGCGCCGCTGATCCCAGTCTGCATCGCGGAGGTCTTCCAGCGTGACCGCACCCTGGATCGCCACGCCGGTGAGCCATGGTTGGTCGGGTTCTCGACGGTGCGGGAGCTGGCGCTGCTCGACCTCACCAGCCGATGGCCCCTACGGGCGGGTGCGTCGCAGGAAATCAATGACGGCCCACGGAGGTTGGCACGAGCTTGGTCGCGGGGGATCTATACCGCCTTTCCGGAGATCGCCGGGTTGTGCTATCGCTCGAAGATGCACGGCGGACTGTCGGTGGCGCTCTACGAGCGGGCGGCAGCGGCCCTCCCTGACACACCCATCCTCCACGAAGTGCTCGCCTCCCTTCGGCTGTTCGACAGTCTGCGCAGGGTTGCCCACGATCTCGGGTACGATTTGGCGTGACGGTAAAGGGACGCCGGAAGGGAGCGGCGTTGCCCCGGCCGTGGGCCTTCCTCCGGTGCTCAGGAATGCGCCAGTCTAGACGGCCATCTTGGGGGCGGCCGGCCTTTTCTTGCGCCTCTTGTTCGGCCAAATAGCGGAGGTGTGGGTCCGTTGGTGTTGCCGCTGGCGAATGCTGGACATGTCACATCCGCCCTCCCGCCCGACGCTGAACCGTCGGGCTAACCGGACCAACCCGGCTGAAGCCGGCTGCGAAGGATGGCCATCGCAGATGGGTGGCCCAGCCCGCTTCAGGTGGGCCTAAACTGTTAGCCTGTTGATTTATCAACCGGTACCCGTGTGGACGCCGCCCCCGGCATCCGGCCGCGGTTTCCACCAGCGCCGGCAGGCAAGGCCCGAGCAGATCTCCCCAAATGCGCCACGCCGGCATGGCCGCCGTGACCCGACCGCGCCATGTCCGTGGCCACTGAACGATTCGTCGCCTTGCAACGTCTAATGGGCAGCAAGAGTGAAAGGTGAGCGGCGGTGGACGGCGAGCGCGAGCTGGTCCGGCGCTGCCGAAGCGGGGATCCTAAGGCATTCCGCCACCTGGTGGAGACCCACCACGAGCGGGTGTACCGCACGGCCTTCGCGCTCACTGCCGATCCTGAGGTAGCCCAAGAGGTCGTCCAAGAGACGTTTCTGCGTGCCTGGCGGGGCCTGGGGCGTTTCCGCGGTGAGGCGAGCCTGGCCACCTGGCTCACCCGCCTGGCCGTCTCCGCCGGCACCGATGAGTTGCGCCGGCAGCGCCGCCAAGCGCGGCTCCACCTTGCGCCATTGCCCCTACCGTTCTCTCGTCCGGACGCTGCGCGGACGCTCGAAGACCGCGACGAGCTGGATCACGCGCTGGCGCAGCTCCGTCCCGAGGCCCGGCAGGTCATCGCGCTACGCTTCGGCCTCGACTTGTCCCTGAGGGAGATCGCCGCCACCCTCGGCTGCCCGGAGGGCACGGTCAAGTCACGCCTGCACACCGCGTTGAACCAGCTGCGTGAGCGCATGGGCCGCGACGACCCGGTGGTCGCGGCTGGCGGAGCGAAGGAGGAAAGCCATGGCCGACCCGCTTGCGGCCGGCGCACGTGCCGTCGCCTGGCGATACGTGGCGACGGTTGGCTCCGACGCTGTTCGGCCGTCCACCCGGTGGCCTGTCCCGCGGGCGCGTCCTGCGGATAGCTGCCGGCGCCGTGTTGGCTGTCCTGGCGACGGCCAGCCTCGCCCTGGCCGGCTCTCCCCAGTTGCGCCAGCAACTGGTAGCGCTGAGCGGGGTGGGCGGCTCGGGCAACCGCATCACCAGCCTACTGCCCGCGCCCGCCTTCACCGTGCTCCAGCCGACCAGCCTACCGCCTGAAACGCAGCTCCTGGTCCGCGCCTACAACCCGAATCAGGCGAGCAGCGGTCAGACCCCGCTGCCCGTGCCGATGATGCTCGCCGCCGGGGCGGGCGGAAGGGTCGATGCCGCGGTGGCCAAGGCCGCCACCGACCGGGCCCAACAGTTGCTGGGCAACGGGACCACGTCGACGCTGGTGCTGATCTATGTGACTGATGGGGACCAGCTCCTGGAGTTGGTCGAGCAGCCGGGGAGTGGACGCACGCTTCCGGCAGGGACACCCGTGGTGATCGGCCACGCCGATGGGGTGCTCACCCGGGGTGACACCGGGATTGTGCTGACCTGGTTCCAGCAGGGGACGTGGCTGGAGATCCACACGGGGCTCAGCCAGGCACAGGCGCTGCAGTTCGCCGTCCGCCTCCAGTCGAGCACGCTGACCAGTGACGGTGGCGCCCCCAGCGCGTCTCAGCCTGCCTTACCGACGCACGTGCCGCTGGCCCAGCGGGTGGCGGCGGTGACGACCCCTAGCATCTCCGACGCGATCCTGGCCGGCCGCTGCGGTTCCTGGCCGGCCGAGCCGGCCGGCCACCTGGGCTACGCCGGCTCGCAGCAGGCGACGTGCGTCGCCCGGGCGGTGGTGGGCGCGGTCGCGGGAGACTTCCCCAGCTCCGGCGTGAGTCTGGTCCCTTGGCGAGACGCCGCGGCGCAACTCGGCCTTGACCCGGCCCGTGGGCCCTCCGGCAATCCGCCGGTGCTGACGGTGGAGCTGGGGGATAACGCCGGCGTCGCCGGTTGGGAGGCAGTGCTGGACAAGGGGACTGGCCATCCGTACCTGCTGGTGCAGCTGAAGCGAGGGCAATAGCTCAGCGGCTGCCGCACGACCGGGTCCAGTTTCTGGTGCGGCGTATTCTCGGCAGGCTAGAGCGGGTAATCAGTGATCACCCGGAGGATGTCTCCCTTCCTCGGGGCAGCACTGGTGAGCAGGTGAGAGAGCCGCGCGATCGCTCCTGCTCTGTCGAAGACTTTCCACGGCGGATACTGCTCGATCTTCCATTGGATGTAGCACTGAACTTCCGGCGCCAGTCCGAGGAGTTGCTTGGCCGCGAGCAACTCCTCGACGAACGCCCGCCGATGCGCGTAGGCGTGCGATCTGCCCCTAGCCTTGTGCTGGAGCTCGACCTGTTCGTGGAGCGCCGTCAAGTCTGCGCGCCGCTCATCGGACTTGACCACGCTCTCCGACACGTAGATCGCGCCCTCGCGGTCGTTGACGCCGATCGGGTCCGGCGAGGGATCGTCCCAACGGTAGACCAGGTAGGTGATGTCACTGCCGTTGTTCGCCGTCCGTCGTTCGCCGACGATGGTGCGCTTGATATAGCCCAGGGGCCAGTCGTCCATCAGGGCCTCCCTTTCCGACGTATCGCCCGACGTTGCCAGCGTCACGCGCACGTTCGTCTCGGTGGGGGAGCGCGTCCACGACGTTGGCTATGTCGGAGCCATAGGCCGGGTACATCGCGACAATGGTGCTCACCGGCGTTCGCGTCCCTCGGATGACCGCCGCGCGCGGCCACGGCCAGGGCGCACCGGCGGAACAGACGGGACATGGGGAACTCCTCTCACCCGTGACGGGCCGCGACAGGGGCAACGGATCCCCCAGGATCGTCGCACCAGCGACAGCGCCTCCTGCCGGCTTCACGACCGGGAGGAAGCATGCGCCATAGGGGGCAGGGTGTCAATTCGCACCCGTCAGGCGGGCGTGCCGACGATCGGCTATAGCCTGGGAATGCGCCGACGCCGCGGTGTTCCCTCCTACGGATAGGCGATGGGGTCCTCGACCGGCAAGCCCTCGGTCGCCGCGGCCTGGCGCTGGTCGGTATCGGCCGATAGGAAGGTATGGGCCTACGGCCCTGTCGAGATAGTAGGCCGGCAGAACCTAGCGGCGTTCACGGATGATCTGCGCCGAGAGCGGCTCACCCCGCACCGTAACCGGCTCGAAAGGCTCGTCGGGGCTGAACTCGCCAGCCGGCGGCTCCTCCAACAATCCCGCCGCGATCAGGTCGCGCAGGAGCGCCCCCTCGGCCTCCGCCGTATCCATGCCGCCCGGCGCGACCGCTTCCACCGTGGTTGGCTGATCATCGGGCCGCACTTCGAGGCGGGCGCCATTGGGGAGGTGAGTGGCGCCCTCCAGCTCCACCTGACGATCCTTCACCACAACGCCTATTGGTGTGCTCGTTCGTCCCCGGTGACAGTGTAGCACTGCCGAAGAAGGTCTGGGGGCACATGGTACGCGGCGGTCGCCTGCTGCTGAACCAGCAGGCTAACAGTTTAAACCCTGCTGAAGCAGGCTAGACCTACGTCGTCGGACGGCTGTCATCGTTAGCCAGCTTTAGCTGGGTTGAATCTGTTAGCCCGACGGTTCAGCGTCGGGTGGCCCGGCAGATGCGGCGCCACCGGATGTACGCCCGCGGTAACTAACTTTGTGGGATCCCACCCGGGATTCAGCTCTGCTCTCTAATCGGCGCTCCTCGTCAACTGCTGGCGCTGCTGTAGTGCCGCACCGCGTAGTTCCAGAACCGGTGCGTCCCGACCAACGCTAGTGCCGCCAGCAGGATACCGAACGGCAAGTACGCCGGATTCGCCCCTCCCAAGAGGGCCTGGGCAGGGAAGGTTGTCGCAAATGCCACGGGAAAGGCGAAGGTGAGCAGCCCGCGCAGTAGCCCCTTGAAGAAGGAGACGGGGTAGCGAGCCGTCTCGAACAGGCTGTAGAACAGCGAGTCCAGGGTGTCGACCTGCACCAGCCAGAAGGAGAATGTCACTATGAAAAACCACAGGCAGCACAGCAGGAGCAGCCCGCAGAGCGGGAAGCAGGTCGCTTCCATCACGCCGGTCACGCTCCACTGCACGCCTGCCAGATTGCCGGCATAGATGGCGAGGGCCAGTCCTGCCACGATGTTGAATATCGCGGTCAAGCCCATCTGCCGCGTGCTGACCAGAAACCGGCTGGAGACCGGGCCGAGCAGGATGAAGTCCATCTCCCCTTCACGGATGTAGCCGGAGATGGCTTGCATATTCGGGGCGATCTGCAGGCTGATCAGGCCATCGACATCGCGGTAGATGCCGGTCAGCAGGAGCACCTGCGCCCTCGACCACCCGGCTACCTCGTCGGTGAACTGGTAGACGATTAGGAAGGTCAGCACGGCTAACGCCAGCTCGGCCAGTCCCGTACCTATGCCGACAAAGAAACGGAACCGGTATTCCATCAGGCGCACGAACGCGATGGTCGCGAATCGCCGCCACAGCCTGAAGTAGAGCACAGGACGGGCCCTCACCCCCAGCCCCTCGCCCGCAAGCGGGCGAGGGGCTGGGGGTGAGGGCCCACGACCAGCGGGGCTCGCCGAATGGCGGGTCATCAGGCCCCGACCGCCGAGTACGAGCGCAGCCCGTAGTGCCAATGCAACCGGTAGCATAGCCACAATCCCGCGCAGTAGCCGATCTGCCAGGCGAATCCCTCGGCCAGCGCTGATCTCGCCAGGCCCCCGGTGAGTATCTCGAGCGGAAAGGAGGCGGTGTAGCGGAAGGGTTGGGCGTCGAGAAATCCGGCAAAGCTGTGGGGGAACAGCGCCAGCGGGATGAGCTTCCCCGCCAGGAAAGTGCCGATGAGCCCGGTGGCGCGCAGGAGCCCGTTGGCATCCTGTATCCAGAAGGCGAGCGAGCCCAGGTCGAACTGGATGAGAAACGACACCACGGCGGCCAGGGGCAGACTAGTGATGAAGAGCAGCCAGGATATCGGATCAGCCGGCAAACGGAGGTCGCCACGAAAGAGCAGTGCTGTCAGCGCCACCAGCGGCAGCAACAGCGGCAGCTTCATGACCTTCTCTCCGGCGTTGTTGGTGGCGTAGTAGGCGATGCCCGAGCCCGGAGGGACCAGCCATCTGGAGAGTCCGCCCAGGCGGATATCCTGGGCCAGATACTCGCCGAGCCAGGTCCCCGTCAGCATGGAGACGATGCTGAGCAACACGTAGTAGGTGACGAACTGGCTCCTGCTGTAGGGCAGTTGCACGCCCGCCTCGCTCACGGTCAGCCAGACCAGCAGGGAGATGATCGGGACGAGCACCGCGTCCAGCATGAACACGAAGTACGCCCCACGGTACTCGACGGCGGTCATCACGTTCATCAAGGTCATCTGGCGAAACGTCCGAAACGCCCGCGGCGCCGTGTCGCGGCCGACTGGCTCGGCCCCAATGGCTCCATGCTCGTGGATGTCTACAACCCATTCCCCTGGGCACGAATGGCCGGTGAGGAGCGGCTTGATCCGGAGATTAAGGCAGTGCAGCGCCGGGATTTCGACCAGGTGGCCTGCCGCTTCATCGACCGCTGGTGGCCGATCGGCGACGAGTCCCGGGCGCTGGCGCAGACCATCCGCTGCCACACGCCAGCGGACCTCCTGCTCTTATTGGAGGGTACAGGGCTGACGGTACGACGGCTGGAAGTTGCTGGCAGTGTCGTGGAGGTGGACGCGGGCTGCCAGACGAGAGACGATGTGTTCGGCCGGGCGCTGAGCTACCTCGTGCAGCTCGTTCCGGCGGGGCAGAGTGCCGGCTTGCGCGCCTGACGCCATAGCTTCGGAATCATCCCGTGGCCACAAGACGCAGCACGACTAGCGCCGGCCGATCGGTCGTGCTTCGCCAGCGTCGAGGAGTTGTTGGAGCGGCTGCAGAACGGCAGCCACCCGGCGAACGCTGACCACCTTCTCACCCGAGAGGCGCTCATCGAGCCATTGCTTGAGCAAGGTCTGATAGCCGCGCATGCCTTGACGACCTGCCTCCTCCTTGAGCGCAGCCAGCATGCTGGCAGGCATCCGGATGGTGACCGGGATCAGAGGCTCGACGGGATGGCCGGCTCGTCGTGCCTCTTCCATCTCGGCTTGGGCTTCCTGAGCGCTTTCCTGATCGAAGGCGGCAGCGACCTGCGCCTCAAGGGTTGCCGGATCGGTCAGCTTGGCGTTCACGCCGCCGCGCCGCAGCGTCCCGGCCTGGCGTGCGGCTGCCACGTCGGCGACCATCTCTTCCTCCGTCTGGCGCTCATAGAAGTCCAGATCGGGATCATCATGGGCGTGGGAGGATAGGACCCGCCCTCTGGCGTCGGTCACGACTGTACCTCCTGACGGATACGATCGAGAACGCGCCGCCGAATTGGATAGGCCGTGGCTACCCGGAGAGCATCCTGCCCCTCAGGATCGTAGATCACTCGGACGGGGCGACCGGTTGCGGTGGCGCCGTAGGCACTGAATCGGCGGCCCCGTGCCGGAAGGACCACCGTGTCTTCAGACGTTATCACTTCCTCCGCCTCCTGTGGAGAGACGCCGTGTCGCGCCATGTGCACCATATTCTCGCCATCCCAGACGAATCTCATCGTCTTATGGTACGTACGCCCAGCGCTAAAGTCAATACAATCGACTCGGCTGGGGCGGCTAGGTTGGACGGCACTCGCGAGCAGAGCAGTCCAGGGCCGCCGCGCTGCTCCAGCCAAGACTCCCGACGGCAATCCAAGGCGCCATCTTCGCCTATTCAGCCACCGGGCCTTGCAGCGAAGCACCGGCACGCCGTATAATGGAACGTAAGTTCTAGAGCCGCCGATGCGTATGAGGAGACCTCAATGAGCGTCACGTTGGCGCAACCGCGATCTGATCTTGCCGCCGGGCAGGAACGGGCCGGCGCTCCCTGGCGTTTCCCGGTCGAACCGGTCATCCAGACGATGCAGGCGTGCATGGATCAGCCGCTCTCGCTGCACGAGCTGGCGGACGTCGCCGGTTGGAGCGCGTATCATTTCCACCGCCTCTTTCGGACGGCCACCGGCATCCCACCGAACGAATTCCTCACTGCGCTGCGGCTGCAAGAGGCGAAGCGGCTGCTCCTGACCACCTCCGCCAGCGTGACCGACATCTGCTGGGAGGTGGGCTATGCCAGCCTTGGCACCTTCACGGCGCGCTTCACGCACCTTGTCGGGGCCTCGCCCGGCAGGCTGCGCCAGTTCGCCAACACGGCCACGCTGCCCTCATTGGACCGCCTGAGCGAGCTGCCACCGGCGTCCGCCGGCACGCCCTTGCCGGCAGGGGCTATCGGCGGCGAGATCCGGGCGCCGACAGGCGTGCCGGGGCCAATCTTCGTCGGCCTGTTCTCCAAGCCGATCCCCCAGGCGCGGCCTGTCGGTGCGACCATGCTGAGCGCGCCGGGCCGCTACCAGATCGCGGCCCCGCCGGATGGCCGCTACCACCTGCTCGCCGCGGCGCTGCCCTGGGCGGAAGACCCCCGCGTGCCGGCCCTCTCGGGGCCTGGTCGCCTGATCGGGGCCAGCGCCGAGCCGCTGCTCGTGCAGCAGGGCCGGGGTGTTAATCAGGCGGACGTCGTGCTGCGCGCCCCCCGACCGATCGATCCTCCGCTGCTGAGTTGCCTGCCGTTTCTGTTCGCCAGCGGTTGTCGCCGGCTCCGGTCTCTGGCTGGGAACGGCGCCAGTTGAGCAAGATCGGAGAAGTGCCGGCGAGCCCGACCTGTTAGAACAAATGTGCCGGTTGTGTCTCCCCGGCAAGGCAGCAAGTGAGAGGATTGTCAATGGCAGCCCAACCCATCGTGCATATCGACATTCCGGCGACCGACCCCAAGGCGGCCAGCGCCTTCTACGCGGCAGTGTTCGGCTGGCAGATCGAGACGCCCCCCGGCTTCGAGGGCTATCCCATGTTTCGGGCGGAGGGCGGCCCCGGCGGCGGCTTTGCTCAGGTCGGCATGGGGATGGGGCCGGAGGGGGAGCAGATCGCCGTGGGCGAGGTGCGCATCTACCTCGCCAGCCAGGACATCGAGGCTGACCTGCGACGTGTCCAAGCGCACGGGGGGCAGGTCGTCATGCCGAAGGCCGAGATTCCTCAGGTCGGCTGGTGGGCGGTTTTTCGCGACCCCAGCGGCAACAAGATCGGCCTTTTCACCAGCGCGATGTAGTAGCAGGCTTGTCCCCCGGCGACCGCGGTCGCCGGGGGACAAATGCCGCATGAGCCTGCAGGACTGTGGCCACTGGGGCAGCGACCTGATTGGGTCGTTTCTCCCAGCGTCGATGTCCGGGGCCGGGCGATCTGGGATGAATTCATTGGCACGAAGGAAGGAACAAGGCATGAGCGGGGTACGGGTCCTGGTTGGCACGCGCAAGGGCGCGTTTGTCCTGACGTCCGACGGCAAGCGTGATCGGTGGGAGGTTTGTGGCCCCCACTTCGCCGGCTGGGAGGTCTACCATCTCAAGGGATCCCCCGTAGACCCGGATCGGCTGTATGCGTCGCAGTCCAGCGGTTGGTTCGGCCAGCAGATCCAGCGTTCCGAGGACGGCGGCAAGACGTGGGCGCCGGTTGGCAACACGTTCGCCTACGACGGGACCACCGGCACGCACCAGTGGTACGACGGCACGCAGCACCCGTGGGAGTTCAAGCGGGTCTGGCATCTCGAGCCGTCGCTGACCGATCCGGACACCGTCTACGCCGGGGCGGAGGACGCGGCCCTCTTTCGCACCGTGGATGGCGGCCAGACCTGGCAGGAGCTCTCCGGACTGCGCCAGCACACCTCTGGCCCCTCTTGGATGCCGGGCGCCGGCGGGATGGGCCTGCACACGATCCTGCTGGATCCGAGCCATCCTGAGCGAATGTTTATCGCCATCTCGGCGGCCGGCGTGTTCCGGACCGACGACGCCGGAGCGACGTGGCGACCGGTCAACCGGGGTCTGCGGTCGGAGTTTATGCCCGTCCCGGACGCGGAGGTTGGCCACTGTGTCCACCGCATCGCGCTGCACCCTTCGCGCCCGGGCGTGCTGTTCATGCAGAAGCATTGGGATGTCATGCGCAGCGACGATGCCGGCGAGGCGTGGCACGAGGTCAGTGGCAACCTGCCCTCCGACTTCGGCTTCCCGATCGACGTACACGCGCACGAGCCGGAAACGATCTACGTCGTCCCGATCAAGAGCGACTCCGAGCATTTCCCGCCCGATGGGAAGTTGCGTGTGTACCGCAGCCGGTCCGGTGGAGACGAGTGGGAAGCGCTCACGAACGGTCTGCCGCAGCGCGACTGCTACGTGAACGTCCTGCGAGATGCGATGGCCGTCGATTCGCTCGATGCCTGCGGCGTGTACTTCGGCACTACCGGCGGCCAGGTGTACGCGTCGGCCAACGGCGGCGACAGTTGGGCGCCCATCGTCCGCGACCTCCCGGCGGTACTTTCCGTCGAAGTCCAGACACTGCCATGATACGTGTCATCCTCCCCGCCCACCTGCGGACGCTGGCGCACCTCGGCGGAGCGGCCGAGATCCGGGTCGAGGGTGCGGTCACGCAGCGCTCCGTCCTCGACGCCCTCGAGGCCAGCTATCCGACGTTGCGCGGGACGATCCGCGACCACGCCACCCAGCGCCGCCGCTCGCTCGTGCGGTTCTTCGCCTGCGCGCAGGATCTATCGCACGAGCCGCCAGACGCTCCGCTACCCGACGCGGTCGCGACGGGCGCGGAGCCCTTCATCGTCCTGGGGGCCATCGCCGGCGGCTAGCCGGCCGTCGATGGCCCCAATCCCCTGGGGTATTGCTGTTGATCGTTGGAGACGCGCATACCTCGCACGCGACTGGATCGCCCGGCCCTGTTGCGCAGCGAGAGAGGAGCTCCAGCCGTGGTAGTTCGTCACCAGCGGGTGCGGTGTCCGGGCATTGGGCGCCGCCGGACCTGCGCGGCCAGGTGGCCCTGGTCGCCGGGGCCAGCCGGGGAGTAGGCAAGGGGATTGCCCTCGGCCTGGGCGAGGCTAGGGCCACCGTGTACGTGACCGGCCGCACGACGGAGGAGGGCAAGGGCGCCGTCCCGTTGCCCGGTACCATCCACCAGACGGCGGCGGAAGTCGAGCAGCTCGGCGGACGTGGCGTTGCCGTGCGCTGCGATCACTCCAACGATAGCGAAGTCAGGGCCGTCTTCGCCCGCATCGCCCAGGAGCTGGGCCGTCTCGACGTGCTGGTCAACGCCGTCTGGGGCGGCTACGAGCATTTCTGGGATGGCACGGAGTTCTGGAAAGAGCGGGGCTTCTAGACGGCGCCCATCTCCCGCTGGGACCGGAGCTTCCAGTCCGGCGTGCGCGCCAACTACGTCGCCAGCGTCCTCGCCGCGCCGCTGATGATCGCGCGGCGATCTGGCCTGATCGTCAACCTCTCCTTCTTTGCCGCTCAGCAGGATGATGCGGGCGTGGCCTACGGTGTCGCCAAGTCCGCCACCGACCGCATGGCCGCTTGCATGGCCCACGAGCTACTCGACTATGGAGTGGCCGCCGTCTCGCTCTACCCCGGCCTGGTGCGGACCGAGGGTGTCCTGAAAGCAGCGGAACACTTCGACCTCTCCAACTCGGAGTCGCCCCAGTTCATTGGCCGGGCGGTTGCTGCGCTCGCGGCCGACCCAAATGGGCTGCAGAAATCGGGGCAGGTGCTTGTGGCCGCGGAGCTGGCGGAGGAGTACGGGTTCTTCGACGTCGACGGCAAGCGCCCCACCTCCCTTCGACCTCGGCCGGCCTAGCTACCGGAATGGGCGAGGCCATCCGCTTCGTGTGGACGCTAGCCGGCTCCCCACTCCGCGTCCCAGCCGGCGTCGGTGCGGGTGAGGACTGCGTAGCCGTTCTGGCCTGGGCGGTGGCCGGCGCGGATGATCCGAATCTCGCGGCCGTCGGGGAGCCGGTCGTGGTGCTCCCAGGGGTGAGGGGCGTGGCCGCATAGAACGAGCTCGGCGCGCCCGACCATCCCCAGGGACGCCGCGCGGTCCGCGTCCGACACATTGCCGTCGTAGGTCGGGTGGCGCGGCCAGATCGAGTTCCACGGGTTGCCGGGCATGCCGTGGCAGACGTAGACGCGGCCGTCGTCGAGGATGAGCTCCTCGGGCAGGGCGCGCAGCCAGGCGAGGTCGTCCGGCCGGATCTGGGCCTGGCCGGCGGGCGCGTCGGCCAGCCAGGGGCCGACCGGGTCGGAGCGGCGCAGGCGCATCCAGAGCGTCTGCGGCCAGCGGGGCGTGCCCCAGTCGAGCAGGTAGCGGTCGTTGTTGCCCGGGATCGCCAGGACCCCGTGCGCTTGCAGGAGGGCGACGGTCGCGGCCGGCGGGTCGGGAGAGAAGGGGTTCGACAGGATGTCGCCGGCGTGGACGATCAGGTCGGGCGCGTGCGCCTTCAACGCGACGAGGATCGCCTCGAGGGCGACGGCATTACCCTCGCAGTCGGATAGGAGGCCGATGCGCAGCATGAGGCGCAGGGTACCATCCGTGCCATTCGTCCGTTTGCGCTGCGCATGGCGGTGCATCGGCGAAGTCCGGGTACGACCGTTGGTCTTGGCCCCTGGCGACTAAAGTCGCGGGCTACACCATAGCGAAGCCCGCCTTCGCGGGCTGGATCCGGCGAGCCATCCCAGCGTGAACGTGGCCTCCGGGAGTCCGCGCAGGCGGACTTGGCAGGTCGTAGCCGGCGACTTTAGTCGCCGGGTGTCCACCACCGGCAGCCCCCAGGATTTCGCGTTGCGCCAGTCAGCCCGGCTTGCGCGCCAGGAGGCAATA
>CALBSQ010000332.1 GCA_937967325.1 uncultured Chloroflexota bacterium | reverse complement strand
CAGAGACCTGCCCCTACCCCGACGGTCGATGCTGCGCGATCGCGGGGCGAATGGCGCCCGATGACACAATCGACCCACTAGCTTGCCTATCCCCGCTTGTGGACGATGGATCGACGTGTATCATCTTCCCTGGCAATGAAGCACGCGTAGGTAGGGACCACTGAATGGACGAGCTATCCCGCTGGAAAGAGCCGGAGCGATGGCGACGGCCCGGACGCGTCGCGGTGACCGGTAGAGGGCCGGCTAACCCCGACGATATCGCCTACACCGCCATCCGCGGCGCCGGGGCTGAGGTCGTATTCGCCGCCTTACGCGATGACAGTGGCTCCGCCCCAGCCGCGGTGAGCGGCGCGGACGTCGTCATTTCCGGGGGCCTGCGCCTGAGCACGGAGGAGTTCGGGCTCCTGGAGGGCTGCCGCCTCCTGTTGCGCCCGTACATGGGCTATGACGACATCGACGTCGACGCGGCTACCGCCAGCGGCATCCTCGTCGCCAACGTGCCGGACGCCTTTGCCATCGAGGTGGCCAATCACGCCTCGGCGCTCATCCTGGCCCTCAACCGGTCTCTGTTCGCCATGGACCGGTACGTGCGCGGCGGCGGCTGGGCGGAGCGACGTGGCCGAGCCGACCTGGAGATTCACCGTCCATCGGTGCTGACCCTGGGCATCGTCGGCTTCGGCGGCATCGGCCGCCTGGTCGCCGAGCGCATGCGTCCCTTCGGCTTCCGCCTACTGGCGGCCGATCCCTTCGTGACGGCGGAAGCGGCGGCCGAGAACGGGGCGACGCTGGTATCGCTGGACGAGCTGCTGGCGCAAAGTGATGTCGTGACGTTGCACGTCGTGCTGAATGAGAGCACGCGCCACTTGATGTCGACCGAGCGCCTGGCCAAGATGAAGCGCGGCGCGGTGCTCGTCAACACCTGTCGGGGGCCGGTGGTGGATGAAGTCGCTCTCGCCGACGCCTTGCGCTCCGGCCACCTGGCGGGAGCCGGGCTCGACGTCTTCGAGCATGAGCCGATTGGTCGGGACCACCCCCTCGCCCAGCTGGAGCAGGTGATCCTCACCCCGCACGCCGCCTCTCAGTCGGTGGAGGGCATGCAGCAAGCCCGTCGGAGGGTTGGGGAGATCGCCATATCGGTCGCGCTCGGCGGCCTGCCCGAACGCAAAGTCGTCATCAACAAGGCGCTGTACGATCGCCTGGCGGCGCTGCCGGAGCTCGCAAGCGTCCCGCGCCTGTAGGAGGCGACGCCGAGCCGAGGGCGCAAGCAGACCGCGAATGTGCTGCCTGCTTGAGAATAGGTCGAAAGGACGAACGAAATGGCAGTTGCGCAGGCGACGTTGACACCCGGGACACTGGTGGCTTCCTTGGAGGAGATCAAGGCTCGCCATGGCGCTCCGCCGTGGAATGAGCGCATCATCATGAACGACCGAATGGTCTGCACCGTGATCTGCCAGCACCCCGGGCAGGAAAACGACTGGCACTATCACCTGGTCGACGAGTGGTGGATGATCGCAGAGGGAGAGCTGGCCTGGGAGATTGAGGGCGAGGACGCGCCCCACCATGTCAAGGCCGGCGACTTCATCCTGGTGCCGGCCAACCGTTTCCACCTCATCCACGTGCTGGGCGACCGCCCAGCCATTCGCCTTGCCGTATCCTATACCGGTGAGTACCATCGACACGAGCGCGAGAATCCGCCAACACCGCCCGTTCCCACGGGCATCCGAGGAGCTCGCTGAGGTCCGCTCAGGCTCTGCCCTCGATACGGTTGAGAGCAGGGGAGCCGAGCTGGGTGATGCGGAGCCGGGGCGGCTACTGCCCGCCCAATTCGTGGGCATCCGAGCCTTGCGCCGCGCTACATTGCGCCCGCGACGCGAGCTGGTCTGGGTGCTCCTCCAGGCATCGCTATCCGTGCTGGGCCTGGCGGCGTGCAGCTCCGTGCCACCGACGCGAGCGCAATCTTTCGCCGCTGCCAGTCCCACGCCGGCTCGCAACGTTACGGCGACCGCACCTGCCTCCAATACACCAACGCCTTCCGCCCAGGAAGAGAAGAACGGCCAGATGACTGTCGGCAAGCCGAAGGTGCTCCTGATCGTGGGCGGTCCCTTTCACGACGGCCCCGGCGCGCGGGAGATCCTCCAGGGCGTGCTCAGCTCGGGTGGCTTGCTGGACGTGACGGTGACGGACAAGCGAGAGGTCTTCGCGCCGTCCACGCTGGCGGGCTACGACGCCGTCGCCATCTATACCACCGGGCCGGGCTTGACGGACGCGCAGCTGGGCGCCTTGCTCGACTACGTCGCCGGCGGCAAGGGGTTGGTCGGCATCCACAGCGCGGCCGATTCCTTCAAGGAGCATGCCGCCTACCTCGCCATGCTGGGGTCTCGCTTCGTCAGCCACCCGCCCTTTGGCGACGTGCAGGTCAACGTCGCGGATCAGCAGCACCCGATCACGCGCGGTATGGGGAACTTTGCCGTTCAGGATGAGCGCTACGTGCTCGAGCTTCAGCCGGAGGGATTGCACGTCCTGGCGACTGCTGCCAAGGACGGGAAGGCCGAGACCTCAATGTACGTCAAGCAGTTCGGCGGCGGTAGGGTATTCTACTGCGGACTTGGACACGACCGGCAGAGTCATCAGGATGAGCACGTGGGCCGCTTGTATCGCCGTGGCCTGCAGTGGGCCGCCGGACGTGACGTGACCGCTTGAGCGGCGACTGGAGAAAGAGGAACGAACGTGGCAGGAATGAGCAAGCGCGAGCGGGTGCGGGCCGCCCTGGCCGGCAAGGAAGTGGACCGGCTCCCGATCGCCTTCTGGCATCACTTCCGCCCACACGGCTCGCCCCAGAGGCAGGCCGACGCCACGCTGGGTTTCTACGGGCGTTTCGATCTCGACATCTACAAGATCATGCCGGACATCCCCTACCCGTTTCCGCGCGACTCCATCCGCTCGGCCGACGATTGGCTGCTCCTGACGCGGCTGGAGGCAACCGAAGGCAACCTCGGGCGAATGATCCGCTCGGCCGAGCTCGTGCGCGCCGAGCTCGCGGACAGCGAGCCGCTCATCGTGACCATGTTCTCGCCCCTCTGCTATGCCATGAACTTCGCCGGCCGCGACAACATCCGGCGGCACCTGGAAGAGAATCCAACACAAGTCCACGAGGCGCTCAGCGTCGTGGCGGAAAACCTGGCCGATTTCAGCAGCCTGCTCATCTCGGCCGGCACCGACGGCGTCTTCTTCGCCTCCCAAGGGGCAGGCGACAACCTCCTTTCACGCGAGCAATATCTCGAGTTCGGCGTGCCCTACGACCTGGAGGTGCTGCGCGGCGCGAGTGACGGCTGGCTCAACGTGCTCCACATCCACGGCTTCGAGAATCTGATGATCGACCTCTTCTACGACTTCCCGGCCCAAGTGTTCTCTTGGAGTGACCGTATCAGCGGCCGCGGTCTGCGCGAGGTGCGCCAGCACGCCCCAGAGGTCACCCTGATGGGCGGCATCAACGAGCGCGAAGGCATCGTCAAGGGGCCTATCGACGCCGTGAAGCAAGAGATGCAGGATGCCATCGCCCAAACCGGCGGTCGCCGCCTGATCCTCGCCAACGGCTGCTCCGTCCCCGACGACAACGAGGAGGGATTGCTCATGGCGACCCGCAAGCTGGCGGACGAGATGCGGCAGTCGTAGGAGCACTTACGGCGCAATTGGGCGAAACCGCTGGTGGCGGGGATGCCGGGGCACCCCTTAGGTCTGGACCGAACAGGCGCCAAAAGTGACAATGCCACCGCGCAATCCTGAGAGGCAGCGTCGAATGCCCGACGACACGGCCGACCGCCGAGCCATTGTCCACACCGCGTTACTCACCCCCTCGCCGCTCGCGGGGTATCAGGCGGGGCCGATGCGTCGCGCTGTCCACGGCGATGTCGTGCTCAGCGCTGGTCTGGACTTCCATCACGCGCTGGTCCTTGGTCCAGTGGCGTCCGAGCGCGTGTTCGCACTGGCCGCCACGTTCTTCGAGGGAAAGGGCGGCTATCACGTCGAATTGGACGTGAAGGCGGCCGGCGAAGTTGAACGCGCGCTGCTGTCCCAGGGCTGGCGGCTGGACGAGGAGGAGCCCGCCCTCGTGCTGCCCGAGCTCCCGCCGGTAGCGCCGCCCGCGCCCACCGAGCTCGACATCCGCCCGGTGACGGACGAGGCGGGACTGGCCGACTTCTTCGCGCTGAGCGCCGCCGCCGCCCGCTGGGTACCCTCGCTGGCAGCCGCGACGGACCCCGCGGTGGCGCTGTTCGTCGGCTACGTCGACGGGCGGCCGGCAGCCACGTCCAGGCTGGCATGTTTCGGCCGCGTCACCGAGATCACAGGCGTTACTACGGTGAGCGAGCTTCGACGGCGGGGCTACGGCACAGCGATGACCTGGGCGGCAATCGCCGAAGGCGCCCAACGGGGCTGCACCGCCGCGATGCTGACGGCAACCGCAATGGGCTACCCCGTGTACGTGCGCATGGGCTTCCGACCAGTATGCACTTTCCGTACCTACCTGCCGCTCGAGGATCGGGCTGACATCAGCGAGTCCTCCGGTCGAGTGTCCGCCGTGCCAAGGACATAGGCAATCACCTTCTGTTGAGGCTGCCGACCAGGAGCGATGAGCCGGCGTCCTCCTTCTCGGCAGGCGTACTGAACAAGGGGACGGATCTGTAGGTAGGCAAAGTCATCGAGGTGGCCCAGCGCTTCGCGCACCTGCCGGCCAGAGGCGATCGTAGCCGTTCGGATGGGTTTAGCGATCAGGAGGGTCCATAGCATGGTAGTGGTTGACCGGACGGTGCAAGGACGTCCTCATCGTCACCTTGGTTAGTGCGTGATGCGCACGGGCCCTCCGTGAGGTGACAGGCGTCATGAGACTGTAGTAGACTGGACGCCGGAGCAGTGTGGACGGCACGACGCGGAGCGGTGCGGACGTGCCGAGCGGGTGACGAGGCATGGCGCCGCGGACCAGCTACGCCAGGAGTGGCGACCTCAGCATCGCCTACCAGATCGTCGGGGACGGCCCGGTGGACCTCGTCCTCGGTCCCAGTTTCGTCTCCCACGTGGAGTACTGCTGGGAGGAGCCGGGGTACGCTCGGTTTCTGCGGCGGCTGGCCGCATTCTCGCGCCTCATCCACTTCGACAAGCGCGGGACTGGGCTCTCCGACCGCGTCGCCGGGGTCGCCCCGCTCGCGGAGCGCATGGACGACGTACGCGCGGTGATGGACGCCGCCGGCTCGGCGCGCGCCGTCCTCGTCGGCTCCTCAGAGGGCGGACCGCTGGCAACTCTCTTCGCCGCCACCTACCCGGAGCGTATGTCCGCCCTGATCCTCTACGGCGCCTACGCCTCAGCCGTGCGCGCGCCCGACTATCCGTGGGGTCCCTCTGCGGACGAGGTGGCGGCGGCCCTCGACGCGACTGCCCGCACGATCCACGAGACCTGGGGCGGCGCCGAATGGCTCGAACGGTACTCGCCGAGCGTCGCGGGCGACGCCGCGCTTTGCAACTGGTTTGGCGCCTTCTTGCGGCTGGCCGCGAGTCCCGGCGCGGCCGTCACCCTCATGCGCATGAACGCGACGATCGACATTCGTCATGTCCTGCCGGCGATCCGCGTGCGGACGCTCGTCCTGCACCGAACTGGCGACGTGGCCGTGCGGGTGGAGCAAGGCCGGTACCTCGCCGCGCACATCCCCGGCGCCCGCTTCGTCGAGCTCCCCGGCGTCGATCACCATCCCTTTGTCGGCGACATGGACGCCCTCGTCGACGAAATTGAGGCCTTCGTCACGGGCGCGCGGCCGGCCGCGGCTCCGGACCACGCCCTGGCGACCGTCCTGGTGACCGAGGCCACCGGCGCGGCGGGACGGGCGGTAACGCTGGGTGACCGGCGCTGGGCCGATCTGCAAGAGCGCTTCCAGGGGCTGGCTCGTCGGGACCTCGCCGCTTTCCGAGGCTGCTTGCTCGACGTGAGCGGCGACCGGGTCGTGGCGACGTTCGACGGGCCGAGCCGCGCGATCCGCTGCGCCGTCGCTCTCCGCGACGCAGCCGGGGACCTCGGCCTCGCGACCCGTGCCGGGCTGCACATGGGCGAATGCGAGGTGCGCGGAGCGCGGGCGAGCGGCGTCGCGGTGTCGCTCGCCGCCTGGGTGGCGAGCAAGGCCGCGCCTGGCGAGATCCTAGTGTCGAGCACCGTCAAGGATCTGGTCGTGGGGGCCGGGCTTCAGTTCGCGGACCGCGGCACGCGGGCGCTCGCGGGCGTGCCGGGCGAATGGCGGCTCTTCGCCCTGCTCCCGGCGGCGGCGGGGGACGCCGATGCCACCAGCCGGACCGGGCCGGCGCTGCGATCGATGCCGCCCACCGCGCTCACTCGGCGCGAACGGGAGGTGCTGCCGCTGGTGGCCCGCGGCTTGTCGAATCGGCAGATCGCCGACGCGCTTGTAATCAGCGAGCGCACGGTGGAGAGCCACGTCGCCAGCATCCTGGCCAAGCTGGACGTGACGAGCCGGGTCCAACTCGCCTGGACGACCGCCACCGCCGTCCCACCTCGGCACTGAGGTCCGCTCGTCTCCCTCCCGGCCGACCCGTCCCTGATATTCCGTACCGCGATTCCGTACCGTCTCCGTACTTTCACGGATGCCAGCGACGGGTCCGCGCGCTATTGTTGGGATAGCCGCAAGCGAAAGCAAGGCGGGCGCGCCGACCATCGTCGTCCGCAGCGCGTGGCATGGGGCTGGTGCTGGAAGAAAGATGTAACTGTCCTCGGCCACTATCACGACAACGGCGAGGTCACACGCAGTTGCACAATTGACCTGAGGCTAAGCGAGCAATCTTGCGCTCGTCTGTGAGGTAGGCAGACCTGATGGTGCAGGTAATCCGCGGCGTGCAGGTGGTCGTACGGCCATTACCGCTCGCAATCGACCCGCGCGAGTCGGCGGTCATCGTGGTTGACATGCAGCAGGGCTTCAGCGGTTCCGGCGGGTCGTGGGACCGCGCAGGCATTGACGAATCGGGCATGCAATCTATCGTCGCACCTATCGCTAGGGTGCTCACGGCGGCGCGCCACGTGGGCATGCCGATCGTTTATCTGACGATGGAATTCGAGGGGGCGGGCGAGGACAAGGACGGTCGCCTCTGGAATGATGAGCGCAGTGTGCGCTAGGTTGCCGCGGTGGGACCCGGCACGCCGGCGGCCCACGCTCGCGAACGTCCGGCCGGCATCAAGGAGTCCGACATCCTGACCGAACTCGCACCCCAACCCGACGACGTCATCGTCATCAAGTCGCGCCACAGCGGCTTCTACAACACGAACTTGCACACCATCCTGAAGGAGCTTGGCATCACGACCCTGGTGTTCACCGGGGGCACGACCCGTATCTGCGTAGAATCCACGCTGCGCGATGCGTATTTCCGGGATTATCGCTGCCTGTTGCTGGCCGACTGCACCGCTGAGCCCATCGACAGCCGTCTCCCGCGCACCAACCATGAGGCGACGCTGTTGCTGGTCGAGCTAGTGTATGGCTGGGTATCGGAGTCCGCTTCGCTCATGCAGGCGCTGACCGAGACCCACATCGCCGCCGACGTGGCGCAGCCCGGTGCCGAGCATTCCGTTATCGAGCCCATCGAATACCGGCTAGCTGGCACCGGCCACGCGACCAGCACGTTTCTCACTTCCAATGACGCGCCCAAAGCATCCTCGGACGATCGAAGTGCTGCCGGGCCCATCGGACGGCGCCTCCCAAGGGCAATACCACCTCCCGGCAGCTAGGAAGGGAAAAGCGATGCCAGCCGTCGAAATGCTCAGCCGAACCGACACCGTAAGCTTGGACGAGGCGACCATCGCCGAGCTCCGCGCGAGGATCCGCGGCGACATCCTGGAACCCGGCGACCCGGGCTATGACGTGGCGCGCCAGGTTTGGAACGGCATGATCGACCGGCGGCCGGCCTTGATCGCGCGCTGCGCTGGCGTTGCCGACATCACGACAATGGTCAGGTTTGCCCGCGGCCGCGACGCTCTCGTCTCGGTGCGCGGGGGTGGCCACAACGTACCCGGCAACGCCGTCTGCGACCGCGGGATTGTGATCGATCTTTCGCGGATGAAGGGCATACGCGTCGATCCCGTCCAGCGGACGGTGCGAGCCGAAGGCGGGGTCCTCTGGTGCGAGCTTGATCACGAGACTCAGGCCTTCGGGCTGGCGACCACCGGCGGGAGCGTATCCGATACGGGAATCGCCGGTCTCACCCTTGGAGGCGGCATAGGGTGGCTCGGGGGAAAGCACGGGCTCACCTGCGACAATCTCCTTGCCGCCGACATCGTCATGGCGGACGGCGAGCTGCTCCGCGCGTCGGCCGAGGAGAACGCCGATCTTCTCTGGTGCCTGCGCGGGGGCGGTGGCAACTTCGGCGTCGTGACCTCTTTCGAATACCAGCTCCACTTGGTGGGTCCGGTCTTTGGCGGGCCGGTGTTCTATCCGTTCGAGAAGGCGGCCGACGTCCTCCGCCTCTATCGCGATTTCTCGCGCTCCATCCCCGACGAGCTGAATACGATGGGCGCCCTGCTTCACACCCCCGACGGCGCGCCGGTTGTCGCCATCGCGGCCTGCTACAACGGGCCAGTCAGCGACGGCGAGACGGCCCTGGCGGCGGTGCGGCGTTTTGGCCCACCTGTGGCCGATCAGCTTCAGGCCTGTCTCTTATACACATCTGACGCTGCCGACGATCTTACGCGTG
>CALBSQ010000331.1 GCA_937967325.1 uncultured Chloroflexota bacterium | reverse complement strand
GTGGTGGCCGGCGTGCTGGAGGTTGTTGTTGCTGCCGCGGCAGCGGGAATGTTGCCGCAAGCGATGTAGACGCTAATCTCGGCGGCCGACTTGTGCAGATTGATAGCAAATCCACCCGTCTGCAGGGCTGACAGGGCTACATTCACCGTCGTCGTCGCCGTGCCGTTGACGACGCTCGCCAAGGGGTACTTGACTGCACCAACGCCGGGACAACTGCCAACATGAATGTGCTCAGGCTCCGAGCCGCCCGCAGGCTCACCGGTCACGTTGATCACAACTTGAGTCTGATTGCCCACGGCGGTCAACGTGGCCGTGCCCGAGACACCGGAGCCGTTCTGGGTGGCCAACGGCACGGTGACCGAGCTGCTTTGCGCCGCGGCTCCGGCGACAAGGGCGAGTGACATTGCTATTGCCAAGGTGACGACGAGCATGAGATGTCGCATGTGTTCCTATTGGTCCTTTCTCAGAGAACGCTAACGCAGAAACTCCTCACGCAGGACTGTCAGGTCCAGTGCTCGATCCCCTCCGCTTCTACCGCCCAGTGCGGCCACACTCGGCTGCCGTAACTGGCAGCGAACTCCGACCGCTTACATTCTACAGACGGGCTCAAAGGCGCGCAAGACGGCAAGCCGGAGGGCGAGACACCCGTGGGAAAAGCAGAGGGCCGCAGTCGGGGTGGAGCGATTTGAACGCTCGGCCTCAGCGTCCCGAACGCTGCGCTCTAACCAAGCTGAGCTACACCCCGAGGCTCCCCAGTATACCCGCGAACCGATCGGGCCGCAAACGTGACCGCGTCGCCAAGTGGGCCGCACAGTTTTCCAGTAAGTCAACGCTGAGGCGAGGCGATCCACGGAGCGCGGGCGTCCCGCCCGCCCCGGCTCGTGCGTATGTCGCTCGGACGCCCTTCTTCCAGCATGCCCGCCATTGGCGACCACCGGGCGGGCGGGACGCCCGCGCTCCGTGGTGAATCTGCACGGTTGTTGCAGACCGTCAGTCGCACCCGATCGCTCGGTGCCGTCGCGCCTTCAGGTTGGGAGGCAAGCCAGGCGCATGAGGAGCCGGGCGATATCCTCGGCGGCACTCGGATGACCGAGCGCGGCCAACCGCGAGGCGAGATACTGACGCTGCATCGGGTCATCCAAGAGGGCGCATACATGAGCGAGCAGTAGGTCCGGGCTGGCAGTTCGCTCGGGCAGCGCGATCGCGGCGCCGGCGTTGGCCAGGGCCTGCGCGTTCGCTTCCTGCGGCGAACGCCCCACGGGTGGAGGAAGCGGCACCAAAATCGCCGCCTTTCCCAACGCTGCGAGCTCCGCCAGTGTCGCCGCCCCTGCACGACAGACCACCACGTCCGCGGCTGCCAACGCCGCTCCCATTTCGTAGGTCACAAAGGACCGCCAAGCGTAGCGGGAGCGCAGCGACTCGGGAAGCGCTGCCGCTGCTGTTTCCACCATCGCGACCGATCGTGCGCCGCACAGGTGGATAACGCTGGCGCGCTCCAGCCAGCGCCCAAGCCTTGCCAGCACGAGGCGGTTCAGACTGAGCGCTCCCTGGCTCCCTCCGGTCACCAGCACGACCGGAAACGTCTCGGGGAGCCCAAACATGCGCCGGCCTTGCGCGGCAGTTGCCTCGAAGAGGTCCGGTCGCACGGGATTGCCGGTCACGATGGCTTTTCCGGGCGGGAAGAAGCCGATGGAGGCGGCAAAGGCCACACCGACCTTCTGGGCGAAAGGACTGATCAGACGGTTGGCCAGGTTCGGCTCAATATCCTGTTGCAGCGCCAGCAGCGGCCGCCCGGTCAACCACATCGCCGCCCCGGCGGGCGCCGCGACGAAGCCGCCGCAGGTGAGCGCCGCGTCCGGCCGCAACCGGCTGACGGCGGCGACCGCGTCCAGGAGGCCCACTGGCACGCGGGCCAGATCGCGCAGCGTTTGCAGCGACGCGAAACGGTTTAGCTTCCCAGCGTGGATGGGCGTAAACGGAATGCCCGCTGCCGCGACAAGTCCCTCTTCGATTCCACCCTTGGAGCCGAGCCAGTGCAACTCCACCCGCGTTTCCTGCTGCCGCAGCGCGGTGGCCACCGCCAGGCCGGGATGGACGTGACCACCCGAGCCGCCTCCGGCGATGAGGATTCGCACCCGGTGATCAGCGTCCGCGGTCGCGACGCAGACGCACGGCCATGGACGGCTGGCCTTTTGGCGCCGCCACAGACCTGCCGGAGCTCCTGATGGCCGGTCGGCGTGCCGGCGGTGGCTCGGCCACGGGGACAGCCCCCGGCAACGCCTGTGCCGCCACGTTGAGGAGGATGCCAATACCGGCCAGACTGACGATAAGCGAGGTGCCACCGTAGCTGATGAATGGCAACGGTACTCCGGTGAACGGGATGCTGGCCGACACCGCCGCGATGTTGATGAACGCCTGAACAACCAGACTGCTGGTGATGCCGGTCGCGAGCAGGGCCCCAAACTGGTCGGGCGCCGCTCGGGCAATGCTCAGGCCGCGCCAGGCCAGCGCGACGAACAGCAAGATCACGCCCAGGCAGCCGACGAAGCCGAGCTCTTCGCCGATGATGGCAAAAATGCTGTCGGTATGCGGCGCCGGCAGGTAGCTGAACTTCTGCCGGCTGGAGCCTAAGCCCAAGCCCCACAGTCCGCCGGAACCCAGCGCCAGCAGCGACTGTTGAATCTGATACGACACGCCCTGCGAGTTCTCCCAGGGGTGCAGGAATACCAGGAATCGAGTGAAGCGATAGGGCGCCATTTGGATCGACGCGGCGAGCAGCCCGCCCGCTGCCGCCCCGAGCAGCGGCAGTTGCAGCAGGCTGGCGCCCCCGACGAAGAACACGGCGAGGCCGGTCGCGGAGATGATGATGGACGTGCCCAGGTCCGGCTCGGCAACGACCAGGCCGACAGGGATCAGGGCGAGCGCCACAAAGGTGAGGAATCCGCGCTTGAATTGCTTGGCGCGCCGCGTGTCCTGGGCGTACAAACTGGCCAGCAACAGCACCAGCGCCGGCTTCATCAGCTCGCTGGGCTGCATCGGAATCGGGCCAAGCGGAAGCCAGCGCTGGGCGCCGTTGGCGTGGCGCCCGAGGACGAGGACCGCGAGGAGTAAGAGCAGGCTGGCAACGTACAGCGGGGCGCCGAGGCGAGCGAAGCGCTGATATGGTATGCGCGCCATGGCGACGAGGGCGCCGATCCCCACCGCGCCGTAAGCGAGCTGCCGTACGAAGAAGTAGGTCTCGCCGTAGTGCTGCTGCACCGCCACGGCCACGCTGGCGCTGTAGACCATGACCAGACCGAGCGAGACCAGGGCCGCCGCGATCGTGAGCAGCGCAGGATCGAGACGCCACCAACTCGTCTCCCGCAGGAGATCCAGCGGACGTTTCATTGCTGCTCCTCACGGGCCGATTGCTCGGCGCCAACGCTGGACGCGGCCGCGACGAGCGCGGCAAAGCGATCGCCGCGGGCCGCGAAGTCGATGAACTGATCGAAGCTGGCGCAGCCGGGGGAAAGCAAGACGACATCCCCCGGACGGGCGGCGGCGACGGCGGTCAGGACGGCCTCGTCGAAGGTAGGACAGCGTTGCACCGAGGGCCGCCTGCCGGTGCGACTTGCCGCCGCCTCGATGGCATCGCCGATGCGATTGGCGGCCTCCCCGGTGACGACCACGTGATGGGCTCGACGGCTGAGCATCTCCGCGGCTGTTTCCCAGGGCAAATGCTTGTCGCGTCCTCCGGCGATGACGACCAACGGCTCGTCGAATGATCGGATCGCCGCCAGCAGCCGCTCCGGACTCGTGGCGATCGAGTCGTTGTAGCAGCGGGCGCCGCCAACCTGCCCCACGAGCTGGAGCCGGTGGGGCACGCCTGCAAAGCTCGTCGCCACGTTGGCCATGGCGCTATCCGGGACCCCGGCCAGCGCGGCGGCCAGGCAGGCGGCGAGCACATTCTCCTGATTGTGTGTCCCGCGCAGCATGAGGGAGGACATGGGAAAGAGCGCGCGCGTCCGTCCTCCGGCATTGAGGACCAGATCGCCATTGCGGACGAATGCCCCGGCGACGCCGCCTCCGGCGGGGGCGTCACGCGAGTACCAGGCGGTCGCGCCGGGCGTCGAGCCGGCGAATCCACGGACGACGGGGTCGCCGGCGTTGAGCACCGCCCAGTCGTCCGGGCACTGATGCTGGACAATGTTCCGCTTGGCGGCGGCGTACTCGGCCATGTCGGCGTGGCGGTCCAGATGATTGGGCGTCACGTTGGTCACGACCGCGCCGTGTGGGCTCCGGCGAAGCGGCTGCAACTGGAAGCTGGACAGTTCCATGACCACGGCCGTCTGCGCGCTGATGGAACGCAGCTCCTGGAGGAGCGGGCGGCCGATGTTGCCGCCCACTCGGACATCACGACCAGCCGCCGCCAGCATTGCTCCTAGCAAGGTCGTGACCGTGGTCTTGCCGGCACTGCCGGTGATTCCGATGATCGGCGCCGGGCAACGCTCGAAGAATAGCTCGACTTCGCTCGAGAGCGGGATCCCTCGTCGCGTCGCTGCCTGGAGCAAAGGATGGCTCCGTGGAATCACTGGGCTCACACAGATCAAGTCGCTCCAGCCTAAGATCCGGTCGGCGTCGTGTCCGCCGAGGTCCAGCTCTACCGGTATCCCAGCGATGCCGGCGAGACTCACTTCGAGTTTATCGGTAGACTGGTGATCGCTCACGAGCACGCTGGCGCCCTCGGCATGAAGGAAATGAGCCAGAGACACTCCTTCTCGCCGCCCGAGGCCAAGGACGGTGACGCGGCGTCCGAGCACGCTGGTCCGGTCGGATGTCGGGAGAGGGTGCAGCGCGCTCACGGTTGCGTCGTTCTCCTGGCCGTCGCCGTCACCGTGTTCACCGTGGGCGGAATGTCCAGGTACAGCATCGTCGAAGGATCGACGGGAACCATTCCCTCGGCGGCCGCGTCGGCTTGGATGCGTGACAACGATTGCAGCTCGCTCACCTGTAGCTTCAGGTCCCCTTCCTCCCGGGACAGGCTGGTCTGCTGATACTGGAGATTGTTGATCTCGTACGTCATGACCGCGGCCTTGTTCGCTTCCGTGAGATACAGCGTGGCCAGCAGCCCGATCAAAGCCGAGGCCCCCGCCATAAGCAGAAACGGCTCTGACCGCCGAACGAGGCGGACCCGGCGTGTGCGGCGGGACGAGGCGAGGGGGAGCAAGGGCGATGAGGCGAGGGGGCGATGAGGCGAGGGGGCGACTGGGGATGAAAGATCCTGGAGGCAAGACGGAATCGTCACTCCATCCCGCACGCCCCCTCGCCTCATCGCCCTTGCTCCCCCTCGCCTCATCACAGCTTCACGGCGGCGCGTAGCTTGGCGCTGCGCGACCTCGGGTTCCTGGCGACTTCTTGGCGGCTTGGTGTTCGTGGCTTGCGCCAGAGTAGGCTCACGACCGGTTGGTGCCCGCAGCGGCACTCTGGAAGGTCGGGAGGGCAGATGCAGCCGGCGGCGGCTGTGGCGAGGTGCTGCTTGACGATGCGGTCCTCCAGGGAATGGAAGGTAATGACGGCGATGCGCCCGCTAGGCCCCAGCGCGGAGATTGCCTGAGGCAACGCCGCAGCGAGCTGCCCGAGCTCGTCGTTGACCGCGATACGTAGCGCCTGAAAGGTGCGCGTGGCCGGATCGGTTGCCCGTCCATGTCGGCCCCCGGAAACCGCGCAGACGAGCGCTCGCAGCTCGGACGTCGTCGAGACGCTGCCGTGGGCACGCCGGCGCACGACCTCCCGAGCGATCCGGCGGGCCAGCGGCTCTTCGCCGTAGCGAAACAGCAGGTCGGCCAGCTCCTGCTCCGGCAACGTCGCCAGCAAGTCGCGCGCGGTGGGGATCGGGGCCGTCGGATCGAGCCGCATGTCGAGCAGGCCGTCCTGTTGGAAGGAGAAACCACGTCCCGGCGAATCGAGCTGGATGGAGGAGAAGCCCAGGTCAAACAGAACGCCGTCGATCCTGGACCACCCGACAGCGTTCAGGTAATGCCCGAGATCGCCGAACGCCCCATGCATCAGCGACGCACGGTCACCAACTGGCGCGAGCCGCGACCGGGCGATGCCAAGTGTCGACCTATCCCGGTCCAGCCCGAGCAGCAGGCCGCCCGGACCGGCGCGTTCCAGCAGTGCCGCCGCATGGCCGCCACCGCCGACCGTCGCGTCCAGGTAGCGGCCATCCGGGCGAGGCGCCAGCGCCTCCAGCGTCTCGTCCAGCAAAACCGGGGTATGACCTGGTGTCACCGACGATGGAAAGGCGGAAGAAGTTACGCTGCTCGTAATCACCGCCGGAGTATACCCCCGTGGCATGTTGGGCTTGGCGAAGGCAGGAATCAGGGCGGCAAAGTCCGACCTGATGGTACTAGACGCGTCGCGCCTAGTCCAAGAGGCGGGAGATTTCCTGCCACCAGGCGTCAGCCAAGCGGGCGTAGCCGGCGTCGGACGGATGGAACCCATCCATTGCGACCAAGTTGGGGTGGGCAAGTATCTCGGTCAACGGCAGATTCACCAGATGACCGGCGTAGACCGGAACCAGTCGAACGACGATCTCGCCCAGTTCTCGAGAGCGGCGCCGCGCATAGCTGCCGGCGTCGCCCAACGGCATGAGCCATGGCGGGAAGGAGCGGATCATCGGCACTAGGGACAGATCGGGCACCGTTGCCACAAACAGCTCGGCGCCCGAACGTTGCACCGTTGCCAGCAATCGCGTGAGCTGTTCACGAAACTCGTCGGAGTCGGCGCTCTCCATGACGTCGTTTGCGCCAGCCCAGAGCGTGACCAGATCCGGGCGGAGCGCTGCGACATTCGGCAGCTCGTACTGCACGATGTCGCCGAGCGTGTAGCCGGAGACGCCAAGATTATGTACGACAACCGCGCGTGTTGTTGCAAAGTGCGAGCGAAGGCGCGCGGCAATCCGCTCGACGTAGCCATTGCTTGGCGTCGTCGCGCCCACACCAACGGCATCGCTCGCGCCCATCGCAACGTAGATAAGGGATCGCCCGGCATTGCGGGCGAAGCGCTGCCGCGTTTGGCGCAGCAGTTGCGCCTGCAGTTCTGCGAGTGTTGTCATCCCTACTGTCCCGCGAACCGGCGACTCGGTCGCCGCGGCGACACCAACCATATGGTAACAACTGCGCCTTCTCCTTGTCATCCGGAGCGGAGCGAAGGTGCCCAAAGAGACTTGCAGCAAGCTATCGCCGAGGGCCGTGTACTACGGAGCGCGGGCGTCCCGCCCGCCCCAGTCCGGCCACAGGGGAGGCGCCCCACACGTTCACCCGATGCCACCCCGCCGGCAGCCACCGGGCGGGCGGGACGACCGCGCTCCGTAGTACACCGTCAGGTCGATGCAAAACGTTGTGGCACACAGTGCGCGAAGGATCTCCCGTCCGTCCGCCGGCATGCCCTGTGGTATGCTGTGACGCTGCACGGTACGGGAGAGCGAGCTTGTCTTATTTCACGCTGGAGTTGCCGTTACTCTATCCCATTGAAGAGGAGCTAGAGCTCGGCGAGGACGACGAAATAGATGGTCGCCGGCTGTTTGGCGCCGGTCTGACGGTGGCGCAGCGATTTTACGACACCGGCTGCATTGTCGACGATCTCGCCGATCGCGGCTGGACGGTTCGCCTCTTACCCGACGCCGACGCGATCGTCCTGGTGCGCCAGGGCACGCGCCAGGTCGTGGAGGAAGACGCCATGGAGGTGTTGGAACGCCACGATGGCCTGCTCATTTCCATGGGGGAGTACCCGGAACCCCGTGACAGCGACCTGCTCTGGGAAACGCGGGAAGGGCACCTGATTCCCCACCGGCACGAGCCTGGCGGCAAGCAGCTCAGCGTGGGCGAAGAGGGTCATCACTGAACGCTTCGGCGTAGCCCCGAGGATAGCGCCACACATGGCAGATCGTGGTTCAACGATAGCGCCGAAGCCGCCTGCTCAGGTGAGTGGCGTGCTATCGGGCCAGCGCGTGCTGCTGGTCGACGACGATGCCGGCATCGCGACGTTGGTCGCCGGCGCCTTGACCGATGCCGGAGCGGCGGTCGAGCTCGCTCGCTCGGCCGATGCGGCGATCGCCCAGGCGAGCCGACGTCCACCTTCGGCCATGGTCATCCATTTGCCTCTGCCGCGGGATGCTGCGGCGGCGCTCGGACGGCGTGTTCGCGGCCACGACGCGCTGGGAGCCATCCGTCTGATCATCCTCTCGGGCGAAGACGCGGTGGATGAAGCCGCCGTCGCCGTCGCCGATGTCGTCCAACCGCGGCCCATTTCCGTACAACGGATAGTGGATTCGCTCGACGATCTGAAGCAAGGAGCCTAACTGCGTCGACACTGGTATCGTGACTCCCCTCGCCCGCCGAGCGGGAGAGGGGCTGGGGGTGAGGGGCCGCGGGGGAGATTTCCCGTGGCGCGTGCCAGGTAATTTTGCGCTATCGCTCCTGGGGTTGGAGCAGGTATAGTGTCTCTCCAAATATCCCGGGATGTACCCACGAACGCGGCCTTCGGTCCTGGAAAGAAGGTGTGGCAGTGGCAGCGACAGTAGAACGCCGGCCGTCCTACTACCTTTGGACGGTTGGGTGCCAGATGAATAAGGCCGATTCAGAGCGTATCCAGACCTACTTGGAGCGTCAAGGCTGCGATGAGGCGGATACCCCTCGATCGGCGGATCTGGTCATCCTCAACACCTGCGCCGTGCGGCAGAGCGCCGAGGAGCGCACTGAGGGTCAGCTCGGCCAGCTTTCCGGCCTGAAGAAGAAGCTGCCCAATCTGGCCGTGGCGATGACCGGCTGTATGGTAGTCAACGACGCTACGGCCATGCAACGCCGTTTCCCGATGGTGGACCTATTCTTCTCGTCCCTGGCGCCGGAGCGCTTGCAGCCCTTGCTGGATCGACCCCTCGACCAGGCGCCGCCGGCCGCGTTCGCGCCCGTGCCAATCGAAATTGGACCGGAGAGCATATCGCTGCCGTTGCAGAAGTCGCGCGCCAAGGACGTGAGCCGTTTCATCCCGATCATCTACGGCTGCGATGAGCACTGCACCTACTGCATCGTGCCTTCGCGCCGCGGCCGAGAGCGTAGCCGGCCAGTCGCGGAAATAGTCGAGCACGTCAATCAAGTGGTGGCGGAGGGCGCCAAAGAGGTGACCCTGCTTGGCCAGATTGTCGATTCCTATGGACACGACCTGCCGGAGCGCGTCGATTTGGCGACGCTGCTCGGCCACGTCAACGACGTGCGCGGCCTGGAGCGCATCCGCTTCTTGACCTCTCATCCGCGCTATATGGACGAGCGGCTGGTCGACGCCGTGCGCGATCTCCCTAAGGTCTGCGAATACATCCACCTGCCTGTCCAGCACGGCGACGACGCCATGCTCCGGCGGATGGGGCGTCCCTACAAGGTGGCGGACTACGAGCGGCTGCTCGACCGTATCCGCGCCAAGCTTCCCGACTGCAGCGTGAGCACCGACGTGATCGTGGGCTTTTGCGGCGAGACGGAGGAGCAGTTCTCCCAGTTGCTCGGTCTCCTAGGCCGTGTCCGCTACGATGTGGTCCACGTCGCCGCCTATTCACCCCGGCCGGGAACGCCGTCCGGCGAACGCATGGAAGACGACGTGCCGGCTATGACAAAGAAGGAGCGCCTTTGGGCCGTCGAGGCCCAACAAGAGCAGATTGGCAACGAGATCAACCAGCGACTGGTCGGCACAACCCAGGATGTCCTCGTCGAGGGCGCGGAGAAACCGGGCAGTTCTCGCTGGAAGGGACGGACGCGCACCAACAAGCTCACCTTCTTCCACGTCGACCATCCCGATGGCCCGAATGCCGCCGTCGACTACATGGCATGGACCCTACCTGTAACCATTACTCGTGCCGGCGCGCACGCGCTGCAAGGTCGCGTCGTCATTGCCCCTGCCGAAAGGAGCTAGCATGCTGAACCAACCGCCTCTCGTCGAGGATCGCGCACCGAATAAGCGTCAGCTTGCCGAGCATGCCATTGCCCTGGCCCTCCAAGGAAGATGGGAAGAGGCAGTCCAAGCCAACCGCCGTCTCCTGACGTACTACCCGCAGGAAGCCGATGCCTACAACCGCCTCGGCAAGGCCCTCACCGAGCTCGGCAGGTACGGCGAAGCGCGCGAGGCGTATAGTCAAGCCCTCAGGCTTGATCCGGGCAACTCCATCGCGCGGCGAAACATGGATCGATTGAAGGGGCTGGTCGACCGGACGGGCTCCGGCGTGGTCACGGCCGGGAAGGGCGAGAAGATGGACCCTCGCCTCTTCGTCGAAGAGCCGGGGAAAACCGGTGTCACCACGCTCCAGCGTCCGGCCGGCGGGGATGTGTTGGCTCGGATGAATAGCGGCGACCTTGTTCGCCTCCAGCCCAGCGGTCACGCGTTGCTGGTGCAGAATTCCGCGGGGGAACAACTGGGCGAAATCGAGCCCAAGCTTGCCCGCCGTCTGATGCACTTCATGACCGCCGGCAACCAGTATCAGGCCGCGGTCATGTCCGTCGACGACCGAGAGGCGCGCGTCTTCATCCGCGAGACGCTGCAGCACCCGAGCCTGTCGGGCCGTCCGACCTTTCCGACTCGGTCCGAATCGTCGCATCGCGGTTACACGCGCGATTCACTCTTCCGCTACGAGCTGGAGGAGGACGATGAGGACTTCGACGACGCCGACGGCGATTACGCCGACCGCGATCGCGACCGGCACGATGAGGAGCATGAGGAGGAGGAAGGCGCCACGCTGATCCACGACCTCGATCATGGCTTCGACATCGAGCGCGAGGAAGAGTAATTGCGGATGGTAGACTGCCTCTAACACTCGCCGGTGGGGAGCGCAAAGCTGCCGGCAGCACGGTAGCCTCGCCGGTCGGTTGGCGATAGAGGTTCGGTCGATATCATGGAGCTGTCGAGTCGTCAAGGCGCGGTGTTGCGCGCTGTCGTTGAGCGCTACGTCGCGTCCGCGGCGCCGGTGGCCTCCGAGGTTCTCGTGCGCACCGACTTCCCACACATTAGCAGCGCGACGCTCCGCCACGATCTCGCCGCGCTGGAGGATGCCGGCCTCATCTACCAGCCGCACACGTCGGCCGGACGGATTCCCTCGGAGGAGGGGTATCGCTTCTTCGTGGAGCACCTCTTGCCCGATCGAGGTTTGACGCCGGAAGAACAGCGGACGATCCTCCATCAGTTCTCCCAGATCGAAGACCAGATCGATGAATGGCTCCGACTGGCGAGCGCCGCCCTCGCCGCGGCCAGTGGCGTGGCCGCCATCGTGAGTGGCGCCACCACTGAGACGGTCCGGCTGCGTCACCTGGACCTGGTCCAGTTGGAGGGGCGGCGTGCGCTCATCGTGGCAGTCACGTCGGACGCCAACGTTTTGCAGCGCATTCTGGACGTTGCGGAGTCTCCAACTCCGGATGCGTTGCGTGCAGAGGCGACCCGCCTCCGCGTCAAGTGGTCGGACCTCACCGTCGCGGGGCTGACCGCGATGGAGGGGCGAGCAGGCGAGCCGCGGCGCGGCCTGGAATCTGTCGTCCGCGAGGCGTTGATTGGAATGCTGCAACGGCACGAGCATCGGCAGTGGGACATTCGTTTCCACGACGGCCTGGCCAATGTGCTCAGCCAGCCGGAGTTTCTCCGGCCGGTAGACGACCGGGCTCGGGCCTACCGGCTCCGCACGCTCATCACGCTGGTGGAGCACGGAGGGGCGGTACGTGCCCTGCTGCCCGAAGTCGTCCAGCAAGGCAGTATTCGCGTGCTCATCGGCGAGCAGTACCCGGTGGAGCTTCGGGACTACGCGCTCGTGCTCTGTCCGTACGGCGGTGACGGCGCCACCTTTGGCGTGCTGGGTCTCATCGGCCCAACTCGACTCGACTACCCAAGGGCGATCAACAGTGTGCGCTACGTCGCCGGCATCTTGGGCGCGTTGATGCACGAGTCCGTTGGGACGTATCGTGCGGCGGCAACGTAACGCCTAATGAGTCTCGCTAAGGGACAGCGGACGGGGGCGGTGGCGCCGGGGCGGAGACCGGTCAGAAAATGCCCCTCCCCAACCCCTCCCCAGCAAGCTGGAGAGGGGCTTTTCATCTGCGCCGGCGGCGCCGCCGCCCCCGCCGACACTCCGCTAACTGAATCGTTTTGGCCATCGAAACACCGACTGAAGGAGAGCGTCATGACGGACACAGAGGCTGCCGATCAGGCAAGTATTGCCCCCAATGGATCGGACGAAGAGGTCAGTCAGCTCAAGCATCGCATCCAGGAACTGGAGGGCCAGGTCCAGAAGGAAAGCGAGCAGGCCACCGACTACATGAAGCGATGGCAGTATTCCCAGGCGGAGCTGGCCAACATGCGTCGTCGCACCCAGCAAGAGCGTGACGACCTGGTCAAGTACGGCGTCGCTCCGCTGGCCGGCATGCTGCTCGAAGTGCTGGATAACTTCGAGCGTGCAGAACAAGCCTTGCCTGATACCCTGCGCTCGTTCACCTGGATCAGCGGCGTTCTCTTGATCCACCGCCAGATCGACTATCTGCTGCAACAGCACGGCATAGAATCCATCGCCACGTCGGAGCAGCGCTACGACCCCGCGCTCCACGAGGCGATCGCGAATGAGCCGCACGACACGCTGGCGGAGGGTGTGATCATTGGTGAGGTGCAGCGCGGCTACCGCCTGCACGGTCGAGTGCTCCGGCCCGCCCTGGTGCGGGTGTCGCGGGGCCCGAAGCCGCCGGCGAGCGACGAGACGCCCCCGGCCGCCGCGGACACCGCGCCGAAGGGAGATTCACAGGAGAGCCAGGCGTCCAGCGACGTAAGACAGCAGCATGGCTAAAGTCATCGGTATTGACCTTGGGACGACCAACTCCTGCGTCGCCTACATGGAGGCCGGCGAGCCCGTCGTCATCGAGAACGCGGAAGGGGCGCGTACCACGCCATCGGTGGTCGGCTTTGCCAAGAACGGCGAGCGTCTGGTGGGCCAGGTGGCCAAGCGGCAGGCGGTGACCAATGCCGAGAACACGATCTTCTCCATCAAGCGCTTCATGGGCCGCCGTTACGACGATCTCGAGGTCCGGCGGGCCAAGGCGCTCGTGCCCTACCCCGTCCAACCCTCGCCCAACGGCGATGTCCGCGTCGTCGCCGGGGGGAAGGAATACTCGCCCGAGGAGATCTCGGCGATGGTGTTGGGGAAGCTGAAGGCGGACGTGGAGGCGAAGCTGGGGGAGGGGGTGACGGAGGCGGTGATCACCGTGCCGGCCTAC
>CALBSQ010000330.1 GCA_937967325.1 uncultured Chloroflexota bacterium | reverse complement strand
TACTCTCCAGATGATGCCGAGTCCTCGGGCCGAGCCGGGCGTAGCGCCCGGTCGGCATGGAGATGGCGATTGGCTCCCGTGCGCCAGCCGCGCCCACGATCACGCCGCCGAATTTCTCGGCGCAGAAGGCGGCGACCTGCTCGGTGCGCTCATTGATCATTGTCATACTCCCGGCCATCGGTGGCCGCTGACCGTGAAGTAGCGACCGTGGTTGTAGGCCTCGAACGGCCCTAACTTGTGCCCAAACGGGGGCAGCGTCGTCTTGGTGAGCACGTGCAGGCCGGTCCTGCTGACTGAGCGCTCGGTGTAGCTATCGAGGCGGCGTACCCATGTCAGCACGTCGGGCTGCACGTTGCCGTCGGGGTCGAAACAGGTGTCGAAGTCGATGCCGGTGTAGGGCGGCCGGAGGACCCAGCCGACGCCGTCGAAGCAGCCAGTGAGGTAGGCGGCGAACGCCGCGCCAAACGTGCTCCAGGTGCTCGGATCGGTCGTGCTGGCGCTCTTGCCGTTCGGCTGCTTCGGTACTTTGGTCCACTTTCCGATGCCGGCGCGGTTCACCTGCCAGACGGGGAGCCAGTCCACCCAACGCGCGAGGTCTTTCATCTCGTGGAGGATGTTGTCGGCGCGTACCGGCAGGAAGGCGGGTGGCGTATTCATGCCACCCCCCTTGTTCGGAGTTCGTCGATGAGACGCGACGCCTCAGCCTTCGACGCCGGTTCGGTTCCCGTCCAGCCAAGCGCTCGGACGTAGGCGACCTGCCGCTCCGTCGCCGGTTGCTGCTCCATCCAACGCCGCCGGTGGTCCGCCCCACGCTCCTCTTTCAGTTGTTGGCGCTGATCGTTTGGGAGCCGCTCCCACTCGATACACCAACGGGCGAAGTCGATGGCCTCGTCGGGATCATTGTCGATCGCACTGCACAGGAGGGCGGCCGTGGGGTTGTAGCGGTCGTCGGACACGGCCCAAGCGAGCCGGCGGGTGGCGTCCCTCTGGACGGCATCGACGATGGCGCACGGCTCGGTGATGCCGCCCCGAACCTTGTCCAGGAAGATGTTGGCGACCAGACTGCGCGCGCTGGTCGGGAATAGGCCGAGCAGTCGCCGACGCTGGTCAACGTCCGTGAGCGCCGGACTGTTCATCGCGCGCCTCGCCGTCGCCACGCCTGCTTGCTGCGCAACGCGGCGGCGATGAACTGACGCTGCTCATACTCGCTGAGCTTGCGATATGCTGCGCTCAGTCGTGACGACATCTGTTGCTCGACGCGACGTCGTTGCGCGTCGTACGCTGCTCGATTGCTGTCGTGTTGTATCATGTATCCATTCCAACCCGCCGCTTTGCGCCTGGCCTCCCAAAGTCAGGGCGTGGGCGGCGCTTCTTCAACGCGCAGTTGGCGACCGGTCGTTGTCGTGTCGCTCAACGTTGTCGCCAGCAGCCTCATCGTCTTTGGATGGGGCGAGGAGCGCCTTCCACAGCGTCCGCCAGCTTGCCACTTGGCCGGGGGTGCCCGCGCGGGGCTGCGTATGTCGATCGGTGGCAGCAGGTTGCGGCGCCTTGGTGGCAACAGCGTTCATCGCGACACCACCACTGGTGGTGTCGCCTGTTCCCGCCGCGGCGTGTTCGTTTCTGCACACCTGGTGCGCAGTGCGTCTTCGAGCAGCACCGACGCTTGCGCCGGCAGCAGGCGCCGCTCTTTGCGCGCGATGTCGGCTAATTGCGCCACGAACTCGGGCGCGAGTGGCACGTAGATACGTCGTTGCACTCTTCATGCTCACTTTCTCATACAAGAGAAAGTGTGACGCAACGCGGACGACGAAGTTAAAAGTTACTTTACAAAATACTCGCTAGCCGCGAGCTCGTTGTACCTTCAGCTCGTTCCACTGCCGGCGCGCCTCCTTCGGGGGAGGAGGCGGATAGGGAAGGCGGTTTCTGCTCGTGTAATTGTGGAGAAACTGCGGCGTCTCGTCCATCGCTTTGGCAATGTTCGTCACCGACATGTCGCAGTTTCGGTAGACGGTCAGGACGGCCTCGAGGTACGCCTCCAGGATGCCCGGCCAGGGACCGTACTTGGTCGAGGAGCCGTAGGGCTTGCCGGTGGCGCCCAGCTGCTGCCCTTGCAGGCATCTTGCGTACCAGCCCTTCAACTGGCGTCCGACCGTGCCAATTGCGTCACCCGCCGCCACGTCCTCTGTGTGAATAACGGGCGCCGCAAAGTGGAGGATTGACACGTCGTCGGCTTGGGCGTCCACGGGACCGAAGCAGATGAGCCGTCCGCCGGCGACGCGATATTCCACGATCAGGGCGGCACTTGCTGATTCCGATGAGAGGCAGGGCGATGGCAACTCCTCCACGCGCAGCGCAGACAGGCGTTGCTGCTGCCGGTCGGCCAGAAACGCGGGCGGCGTCCTCTGATACATGTCGCGCACCGCGGGGATGAGTTGTGCGTTGATGATTTGTTGCCATTCCGGCGAACCCAGACGCTCCCACTCCGCAGGCGGCATGGTCCACATCAGCGTCGTGGTCACCTCGTCGCGAAACCAGTCGCGCATCGCGCCTTTCCCGACCGGCAATGGCCAGGCGCTGGCCCATCGGTCTATTAGGCGCGATGCTTGGTAGTGTCGCCTGATAAACCGCTCCGTGGACGCCCGCATGGTCCGCTGGCAGAGATGGTTCGGGAGCGCAGCCGGCGCCAGGTCCAAGACGGAGTCACAGAGGATGTCGGCATAGGGGCCGCTGCTTGGGATGGTCTCCTCGAGGTATTCGCAGACATTCGCCATTGTCGTCGCCTCCTTACCGGCGAGCGCCGTGGCCGGGTGGTGGTAAGGCACCACGAGCGGGGGCCAGCCGCGACCGGCCACAGGCGACACGGGAACTGCATGGAGCAGCCGCCGCGATAGTATAACTGTTCGGCTGATGCTGCCCTTGACGGGAGGACATTACGGCGAGACATGGGCGCCCTTCTCGCCTTGGGGAGGTTCGCGGTCGGTCCGCGTGATGATGAGCAGTGATTGTGTGGTGGTCGATGTTGCCACCACCGGCTGCACGCTGGACGCCTGCGCGCTGGCTCTGCAACGTGCCGGGGCGACTTCCGTGTATGCGCTGGTCGTCGCCCGACGCGCGCTCGGCGACGATGGGCATGTTTAGCCCTCAGCCGCCGCAGCCGACAGCGGCGCCGGCGCTTCCTGATCGGCGCCGTTTGGTGCGGGCACGTCCGGTCGCAGGTTGTACTGCGGCAGTCGGAGTTGCTCGCGTACCTGACCGATGGCCCGATAGACCTGCAGATTAGACAAGCCCAACTCAGCGGCGATCTGCTTATGGACGCCCACGGGCGGCAACGGCAAGAGGGGCACGTAGCGGTCTTGGACCGCCGTGATCTGTTCGACGGACAACGGCCGTTGCTGTACTTCCCACCAGCTCGGCAGACCTAGGCGCGCGCGCAGGTCACGCACCACACGCCTGACGGCGCCCTTAGGGAGCGACAGCTCCGTGGCGACCTGCTGGCGAATGCCGTCAAATTCTTGTGGCGACGCGAGCTCGAGGTAGCGCTTTTCGATGGCCGCGATCTGGTCGGCGCTCGTGGCCGCGGCATCGCCTCGTTTGGCAGGATGGATGGCGCGTGCGGTCATCTCGTCGGGCTGCGCCAACGCCTCCGCCGGTACCACCAAGGTGCTGGCGCCGGCGACAAGCTTCGTTACCTCGGCAGGTTGGGGCGGAGCTTGATCCGGATTCTGAGACGCCCTGGCCGTCGCCTCCCCTGCTGGCGCGACGGGCCCGTTTCGCACGCCCAGCGGGGCGGAAGGCAGGACCGGCGTGACGGCGGACTTCGCAGTCACCTGGAGACGGCGTTTTGCCCGTTCAAGGCTGTCGCACGCGGGGCAGATAAGGTGCTTGTAGTCGGTTGCCTTAAACCATTTGCCACACGACGCGCACCTCAGCTTTCGCTCCGCCATGGCTCCCTCCATCCCCCCGGCTATGCGTGACTTCTCCCCTCCTAGTATTCCACACCGTCATTCCAGTCGATCTGCTACCCGGCGCTCCTGCTGCGCGCCCGGTAGACTGTGCGATGTCGATTTCTGGAAGGACACGCGTTGCGGGCATCCATCTATCTCATGGCGATCACCGCGCTGTTCATCACCTGTCTCATTACGGCCAACATACTGGCAGTGAAGCTCGTCGCGGCGGGTCCATTTATACTTCCCGCGGGCATCATCATCTTCCCGCTGTCGTACCTGTTTGGCGACGTACTGACGGAGGTCTACGGCTACGCGACGACTCGCCGGGTGATCTGGTTGGGGTTTGCCTGCAATCTGCTGGCCGTTCTGGCCTTTGCGCTGGCGCAGGCCGCACCGGCCGCGCCCTTCTGGCACGGCCAGGACGCCTTTGTGGCCATACTCGGCGCTACGCCGCGCTTGCTTGCCGCCTCGTTTGTCGCCTACCTGTTGGGTGAGTTTTGCAACAGCTACGTGCTCGCGAAGCTCAAGATTGCCACTCGCGGACGCTGGCTCTGGACGCGCACGATCGGCTCGACGGTGATCGGGCAGGGTCTCGATTCGGCGGTGTTCGTTACGCTTGCCTTCATCGGCGTCTTGACCGGCGGCGACCTGGTGACGACCATCCTGAGCCAATGGCTGGTGAAGACGGCCTACGAGATTCTGGCAACACCATTCACGTATGCCATCGTCAATTACCTGAAGCGGGTGGAGGGGCTGGACACCTACGACCATCACACCAACTTCAGTCCTCTCGCCGTTGCCGACTAGCGCGATCCGCAGCCGCGCGACGCCGCGTTCGCCGAGAGACTCGCGGGTGCGCTTGATGCAAGCCGCCTGGCCGCCGGCTTTGGTGGCGCTGTGCTGCTGCTTAGGCGCTCTACCGCTGCTCGCGTCCCATCCGCCTGCTACCAGCGACGGAATGTTCCACCTGTTGCGTGCCGTCGAGCTGGACCGGCAGTTGCGCGCCGGTGTGGCCTATCCGCGGTGGGCGCCGGACTTCTATCTGGGCTACGGCTATCCGATCTTCTTGTTCACGCCCTTGTTGCCTTATTACCTGGTCGAGATGGTTCACCTGTTCGGGACATCGTTTTCGCAGGCAATGGGCGCTGTGGAGGCCGGCGCGTTGTTCGCCTCCGGCCTGTTGTGCTTCAACTGGCTCCGCCGGCTGCTTTCCCCCGTCGCCAGCGCGTGCGGAGCCGTGCTCTATGCGCTGGCGCCCTATCACCTGGTGAACCTGTACTTTCGCGGCGACCTCGCCGAGTTCGTTGCGGCTGCCTGGTTCCCGGCCATTCTGCTCGCACTGTGGGCTATGTTGGAGCGTCCGGCTGTGTGGCGCCTCGTCCTCCTGGCCTCGTCCGTGGCCGCCCTCTTGCTCACCCATCTGGTGTCCGCCTTGTTGTTTCTCCCCTGTGTTGCCGCCATCGCGCTGGTGAGCGTCGCGCTGACGTACTCGCGCCGGCCGCTCGCGCGGCTTGGCGCGGCCGCGGGTGCCGCCGCGCTCGGACTAGCGCTGGCGGCCTTTGCCTGGCTGCCAGCGGTTGCCGGCGTCCCCTACGCCACCTTTGCCAAACTGTTGCGCTTCTACAACTTCGAAGACAACTTCGCGACGGTGAGCCAGCTTTTCTCGCACCAACTCCTGCAAGCCTACGGCTACATCTTCGCCGGTGGCAAGCAGTATGGCTACCAGTTTGGCGCGATCCAGAGCTTGGCGGCGGTCGCCGGCTTACTTGTCTTGCCTTTCGGCTGGCGACGGCTCAGGCCTAGCTCACGAGGAGCTGTTGCCGTGCTGATCATCGTCCTGCCGATCGCGCTGCTCGGCTGCCTTCGCCTCTCAGCACCTATCTGGACCCGGCTTCCGGCGCTCCAGCTCGTGCAATTTCCGTGGCGGCTCCTGGCCGTGGCCGCGTTACCGGTCGCGTTGCTCGCCAGCCTTGCCGTCGACGCCATCCCGTCCAGGCTTCGCCGCGGCGTCGGCCTCGCTGTCTGCATTGCTACCAGCGCATCCAGCCTGGTCCTGCTGCATCCGCTGCGCATGGCGGTTCCGGCGAGCTACGCCACGGCGACCGGAATCGCCCAGTTTGAGCTGCTCTATCATCTGGCCGGCACCTCAGCGGCGGCGGAATACCTTCCACCGACCGTCAAGACGCGTCAGACCGTTTCCGCGGTCGCCAGCAAGGCGGCCACCGGCTACGCACCACCGGAAGATCCTGCCGCCACCACGCCCGCGTGGGATCCCACCGAAGGTCGTCAACGGTACACCTTCGATACGTCAAGTCCCGGTGAGGTGGTGCTTCCCGTCCTGGACTTTCCAGGTTGGACCGCGACGATCGACAGCAATCCAACGACGATTCAGCCGGCCGAAGACTCCGGACTTGTCACGCTGCAGTTACCGGCTGGGCGACATACCGTGGCGCTGGTTTTCGGCGCCACCAAGATCGTTCGCGTCGCCGACCTCGTGTCGGCCGCCGCGGTCCTGCTTGCCATCTTCTTGATCGTGGCTTTCCGGCTTCAACGCCCGCAACAGGCCGGCGTTTCCGCGCGAGAGCCCGTCCCACCGTCCAGTGTCAAGAAACGCCTGGTGAGAGCGTGGCCCCAACGATACACGGTCGCCGTCCCCACTGTCGTGCTGATCCTGGTGAGCTTGGCCGTCGGCCTGCTCGGTAGCCGAGCCACTCACTCTGCCTGGCAGTCACTGGACGTTTCCTTTCCAGGTGGACTGACCCTGCAGGGTTACTTACTGTCGCCTCCGTCCAATGGAGGCAGCGGAGCCGCGGTCGTCTCCCCCGGCGACGCACTTACATTGCGGGTGGAGGGAAGCGCGCCCACGGGCACACATCTCGCTGTCCGTCTCACCAACGCGGCCGGGACCGATTGGGCGGACTGGGAAAGCGCGCTGACGTCACCGGTCACTGAGATGACGCTGCGGGTCCCGGCGGCGCAGCCACCTGGGCTCTATGAGCTCCGGCTGGGATCGCTCCAACCCGGAGGACCTCCAGATTTCTCCATCGCTCGTGCTGGGATGGTGCGTCTACTCCCCGTCGATGGATTCGTAGCAATCGGCCCGCTCATCATCATGCCGGACGCGGCTCTCCAGCCTACTACGGCAGCCGTGGCTGGACCCGGAATCGGCTCAGCGCCTCAGGCCCCGATTGGGCAGCCGCTGATCATCTGGCCGAATCGCGCCGGCCTCTCACAAGTGGCCCTGCCGGCACAGGTGAGCGCAGGCTCGTCGCTGGCAATCACCTGGACCTGGATGGCCAATCCGCGCTGGCGAGGAACCGAACGCCTCGTCGAGGCGATACACCTCACCGACGCTCGAGGGCACGTCGTCGCCGCGGCCAACACGGAGCCGGCGGACGGGTACTTCCCCACGCCGTTCTGGCTGCCGGGCCAGCGCGTTGCCGACCGCCCTTCCCTACTCGTCCCAGCCGATGTACCGCCAGGCGAGTACGATCTGAGCGTTGGGCTGATGGACGGCGACCGCGCGTTGCCGGCGCAGGACGCGGCCGGGGAGCCGGCGGGCGACGACGCCGTTGTTGGGCGCGTGTCGGTGACGCCTCCCACAACGGCGGCGCCTTGGACCGGTCCCAGTCAGCAGATCGGCCAGCTCGCCGTGCAACTGGCAGAACCCTTGACAACGGCCGTCCCCGGTTCCTCTTGGCATATCGCGTTGGAGTGGCATTCCACCGACCGTCTCGGCGCCGATTACGTCGCCAGAGTTGAGCTGCGCCAGGGCGGCCAGGTTGTCGGCGCGACAGAGGCGCCAATCGGCGGCGCCAGGTACCCCACGAGTCGGTGGCGACCCGGTGAGACTGAGCGACAGGAACTGGATATCCCGATCTCCGGCACAGCCGCGGCAGGCCCGGCGGAATTGACCATTGTGCTGTCGGAACACGGAACGCCGACGGGACAGATCGCCATTGGCAAGGTTACTATCGCCGGACGAGCGCACGTGTTCACAGCCCGACCGACCATCATCCACTTGGCGCAGTTTGGCGATGGCATTTCGCTCCAAGGGTATGATCTGCTGGCAGATGGGGCGCCTGCGATCGGGGGCACGCCCCAGGCGCGTCGAACGCTGGAGGCAACGCTGTACTGGAAGGCCGTCGGTCCCACGCCCGCGCCGCTGAAAGTTACCGTCCAGTTGCTCGACGCCGGCAATCGACTTGTCGCTCAGCGCGATAGCGAGCCGGGCGCGGGAGCGGCGCCTACCACGAGTTGGGTCGCTGGGGAGATCGTGCAGAGTCGACACCAGCTCGCCATCAGCGGTCTTGCGCCAGGGACATACCATCTCATCACGGCGCTCTACGATCCGGCCTCTGGGCAGCGCATCTCCTCGCCGCGCGGCGATACCGAGACGCTCACTGACGTGGTAGTCCCGTGACATCCTGTCGGGCGGTTTCCGCGTGCGGCGCCATGATCGGCGCCAGACCTCCGAACTCGCACACCTCGCTGGCCGGCGGAATCGCCGCCGGGTCCGGCTCGTGACTACTGCAACGCGGCCGCTCCAACAGGAGTCGAGCAAGGGACGTGATTGGTCACCCTAGTTACCTCGTTCGTCGCCGCCTTGTTGGCCTTCACGCTGCCGCTGGCGGCCTACCTGCGGACGCTCGCCCCGGGCGAGGTCGGCGGCGACGCTGGGGAGTTTCAGGTTGTGCCCGCGATCCTGGGCGTCCCGCACTACACGGGCTATCCGCTGTATACCCTGCTGGGCCACCTGTGGCTCGCCGTCGACCCCGTCGGGACGGTAGCCCTACGGATGAACGCCTTGTCGGCGCTGGCGGCGGCGCTCGCCTGCCTGGCTGTCTTCCTTGCCGTGCGAGCCGCGGGCGGCGGCGTCTGGAGCGGACTGGCCGGCGCGGCGACGCTGGCCGTATGTCCCTTGCAATGGCAGTGGGCCACGATAGCCGGCGTCCGAGCGGCCGCCGGGGCCTTCGCGGCGCTGGTACTGGCGGCAGCCTTTCGTTGGGCCGCCTCGGCCCGCATCAGGCGCGATCGGCCGATCGGCCTCGCATCCCAAACGACGGCGCGGGGCCGCCCTGGGCCGGTCGCGCTATTGCCGCCCGGTGCAGCGCCGGACGATGAGGGTCGCGCGGCAACCGGCTGGTTTCTCATCCTGTGTCTTGCTCTTGGCCTGGCGCTCGCGCACCACCGATCGAGCGTTTTCTTCCTCCCCGCGCTCGCCGTGTACGTCGTGTTCGTAGATTCGGGAATGCTCAGGCGCTGGTCCGTCGTGCTCGCCGGACTGGTACTGATCCTCGCTCCGTTGTTGCTCTACCTGTACTTGCCGGTGCGCTCGGCGATGGGAGCCGCCTACGATCAGTTTCACCCAACTACTTGGCCGGCATTCGCCGAGCTGGTCTTTGCTCCACACCTGAGTCAATCGCTGCTGACCATTCCCCCGGCGCAATGGCCCGGCCGGGCGCTGGAGCTGGGCGGCGCCCTGCGCGACCAATTGGGCCCGCTGACCTGGCTGGCGGCAGTGGGGCTCGCCGTGGCGGCACGTTTTCGGGCGCGGGAGCTGATCTGCGTCGGCATCTTCGGCGGCCTGGTCTGCGCACAGGTGTTGGGTTGGAACATCGGTGGTGGGCGGCTGAACGTGGTCTACCTGATTCCGGTGCTGGTAGTTTGTGCCATGCTGGCGGGCGCCGGAACGGAAGCTTGCTTGCGTCTCGCCGCCCGTATCCTCGGTACACGCCATGTGCCGGCAACAGCGCTCCTGCTGGTCGTAATAGCAGCGGGTCTGGTAGTACGTGGTCTGGACACCCGGCAACTTCAACGAGCGGCCGCGCAAGCGCCGCTGGACGCCTACCATCAGGACTTGACGGCCGGATGGAAGGGGCATCGGCTGGCCGCGGCGGCCCTGCCGTACCTGCAGCCGAACGCGCTGATCGCCGCCGATTGGGAGCAGGCCACGATCTTCTGGTATCAAAAACTCGTCGCCCGTACGCTTCCCTCGGTGGCCATCGACTTCGGGTCCGGCTCGGTCGCCGACCTCTCACCGGAGGCGTTGAGCCGCCAGTTTCCCGACCGGCCCGTCTATCTGGCCCGCGGCGTCACTTGGGCGACTGGACGCCACCCATCCGCCGCTGGCCCCCTGGTGTCACTGAGCGATCAGCCGCGCCTGACGCCGCCTCCCGGAATCACTGCGCTCAACGCGACCATGGAGGGCGACATGCAGCTCGCCGGCTACCAGCTCTTTGATGAGCGCGGCCAACGCGTCGCCGACGTACCACCCGCGTCATCAGTGGCCGGCGTCATGCTGGTATGGAAGGCGGAGCAGCGACAGCAGCACGACCTGTCGGTATCGGTGCGGCTGCTCGACTCGGGCAGCGTCGTTGTCCGAAGCGTCGACAACAGCAGTCCCGTGTACGGGCTAGCGCCGACCACGACCTGGTCTGCCGGCGAATATGTGAGCGACTATTACGAGCTGCCGCTCAGCGGATTGGCGCCTGGCACGTATCGACTGCTAGCGCTGCCTTACTTCCAACCCTCGCCCGGCAAATTCCAGAACCTTGAGGCGCTCGACGCCGCCGGTAAGCCGGTCGGCGCCGGCGCAATCATCACCCAACTTCAACGGTGAATGGTCTGCAATGACGGCGTGGCGGCAGATGCGCCACAGAGTTTTGCTACCCGCTATCGCCGATAGGGGTGTTGTACGGAGCGCGGGCGTCCCGCCCGCCCGACGCCTACCGGTGAGGTGGCATCGGTTGAGCGTATGCGGTACCTGCCTCCGCGACCGGACCGGGGCGGGCGGGACGCCCGCGCTCCGTACAACACCGCCAGATCGATACGAAACTGTGAGGCGCGCACCGTGGTAGCCTGGACGGCATGAACGTATCCGACTTCGATTACGAACTTCCGTCCCACTTGATCGCCCAGAAGCCGTTGGCCGAGCGCGATGCCTCCCGTCTGCTGGTCGTGGATCGCCGAACCGGTAGCTGGGAGCACCGCCGTTTCCTCGACTTGCCGGACCTACTGCAACCAGGCGATGTGGCCGTGGTGAATGACACCAAGGTCATTCCGGCGCGACTGCGCGGTCGCAAGGAGACGGGGGGGAACGCCGAAGTCCTACTCGTCCGCCCCCTGGACAACAATCGTTGGCTGGCAATGACCCGTCCCGGGTTGCGGCCCGGCCAGCGCGTGCGGTTCGGCGCCTACGGTGGCGCGACGCTAACGGCGGAGGCGGTAGCGGTGTGTGCCGACGGCCTCCGGGAGGTGGCGTTAGCCGCCCCCGGTTCCCTTCAAGAGGCGCTGCAGGCGTTGGGCGAGTTGCCGACGCCGCCGTACGTGCGAGGGAGGCTGGCTCAGCCAGGGCGTTATCAGACCATCTATGCGCGACAGGATGGCTCGATCGCCGCGCCCACGGCAGGTCTTCACTTTACGCCGCGGGTGTTCGACGCACTGTCGAAGCGTGGCATCGCAGTGGAGCGACTGACCTTGCATGTCGGCCTCGGCACTTTCCGACCGGTGAAGACCAACCAGGTCGAAGCTCACACCATGCACTCCGAACGATATATTCTCGCGGTCGACGTCGCGGAGCGCCTCAACGCCGCCCACGGCGCCGGCCGCCGCATCATCGCCATCGGCACCACCGTTACTCGCGCGCTGGAGTCCGCGGCCGGCGCCAACGGTGAGTTGCGGGCGGGCGACACGGATACGTCACTGTTCATCAGGCCCGGCTATGACTTTCGCATCGTCAAGGGGTTGCTGACCAACTTTCATCTTCCCCGTTCCACCTTACTTATGCTCGTCAGTGCCTTCGCGGGAAGGGACCGGGTGCTGGCGGCGTATCAGGAGGCGGTGGGACAGGCATATCGCTTTTACAGCTTCGGTGACGCAATGTTGGTGGTCTGATAATTTGCAGCCAGTTTCATCCGTGCGGGCCGCGGTGCGCCGCCGGGCTGACTGCTGTAGAAGCAGGCAATAACCGAGGTGACGGGGGCCCGGGGCCGCGATTGCGATCGGCGGCCAGAAGGGCCGGACTGCGGTCCCTTTCATTTGGCGAGGACCGCCCGCGGGTGTCCTATTGACAGCGGCCATAATATGACATAGACTTTCTTTTGTGAGTGATATGCGAAAGGAAGTCACTATCATGATTACGCTCGAGACACGCAAGTGGTGGGCGCTCGGCGCGATGACGCTCGCCGTGCTGGCCGTCGGCCTCGACGGCACCGTGCTCAGCCTCGCGCTGCCAACTCTGGCTGCCGCGCTGCACGCCTCCGAGGCGGACCTCCAGTGGTTTTCTTCCGGGTACTTGTTGGTGCTGGCCGCCGGCATGCTTCCGGCTGGGCTACTCGGCGACCGCTACGGCCGCAAGAAGGTGATGCTTTTTGCGCTGGTGCTGTTCGGGGCGGGTTCGCTCGCCTGCGCCTACGCGCCCTCGTCGAGCGCGTTCGTCGCCGCCCGTGCCGTGCTCGGACTCGCCGGGGCGGCCCTGGTCACGATGGCTCTGTCCGGTCTGACGGTGCTCTTCTCGGAGGAGGAGCGGCCGCGGGCGGTCGGGGTCTGGGCCGCCGCCAACTTCCTGGCCTTGCCGATTGGCCCGATCCTGGGCGGCTGGCTGCTCAGCCACTACTGGTGGGGCTGGGTGTTCCTCATCAATGTGCCGGTCGCCCTGGTAGGACTAATCGCCGTAATCGCGCTCCTGCCCGAGTCGCGGGCCGCAAAGCGGCCGAGGCTGGACCTGGTCGGCGTGCTGACTTCCAGCGCCGGCCTGGTGGGGGTGACGTATGGGCTGATCGAAGCGGGCCAGCACGGCTGGGGCAGCGCGAGCGCGGTGCTGCCGCTCCTCGCCGGGGCGGTGGTGCTGGTGACGTTTGTCTATTGGGAGCGTTGGCTCGGTCTCCTTCCGGGCGGCCAGCCGCTGTTCGACATCGCGCTTTTCAGCTCGGCTGCCTTTGCCTGGGGGGTGATCCTGACGGCCACCTGCGCTCTTGCCATGGTTGGCGTGCTGTTCACCATGCCGCAGTACTTCCAAGCGATCCTTGGGACTGACGCCCAGGGCGCCGGGTTTCGGCTGTTGCCCCTGATCGGTGGATTGGTGCTCGGCGCGGTGCCGGCCGATCGGCTCGCGGCCAGGATCGGCGCGCAGCTCGCCGTGGCGCTCGGCTTCGCACTGCTGGCGGTCGGGCTGGTCGCCGGGGCGACTACGAGTGTGAGCTCGGGCGACGGGTTTGCTGCGGCGTGGACCGCCGTGTGCGGAGCCGGGATGGGGATGGCCCTGGCCACGGCGACATCGGGGGCGCTGGTCCAGCTGTCGGCGGATCGGAGTGGGGTGGGCTCGGCGGTCATGCAGGCGGTTCAGAAGCTCGGCGGGCCGTTCGGGGCAGCGATCCTGGGATCCGTCCTCAACGCCACGTACCAGGGGAAGCTGAACGTGGCCGTGCTGCCGGCGTCTGCCGCGGACGCTGCGGCTAGGAGCGTCTTCGCCGGGGTCGCGGTGGCTCACCGGCTCGGCTCGGCGGCGCTGCTGAGCACCGTGCGCGGCGCCTTTGTCCAAGGTATGGATGCCGCGCTAATTGTTGCCGCCGGGATCGCCGTGGCGGGCCTCGTCCTCGCGCTCATCTTCCTGCCGCGGCGGTCTGACAGGGTGGCGGCAGCGGAAGCCGGTAAAGTAGAATTGGAGCATGCTGGTGTGGCGTGAGGCTGATCCTTCCGTCCTCGGGTTGCGCGAGCGAAAGAAGGTCAAGACTAAGGCGGCGATTCAGCAACACGCGCTGCAGCTAATTCGGGAACAAGGCTTCGCCGCCACCACGGTGGAGCAGATCGCCGAGGCGGCGGAGGTCTCGCCGAGCACATTCTTTCGCTACTTCCCGACCAAGGAAGATGTCGTGCTCTATGACGACCTCGACCCGTTGCTCGCCGGGGCGTTTGCGGCCCAACCCGCCGACCTGAGCCCAATCCAGGCGTTGCGCGGAGCGCTGCACGCCGTGTTCGCCCGGTTGCCCGGCGAGGAGCTGGCCCAGCAGTGGGAACGCGCCAGATTAATCCTCGCGGTGCCCGAGCTTCGCATGCGCATGCTGGACCAGTTTGCGGGGACGATTCAGCTTTTGGAGGCGATGGTAACCGAACGGGTAGGGCCTCGTGCGGACGAGCTCGCCGTACGCACCTTCGCTGGAGCGGTGCTGGGGGCGCTGCTGGCCGTGCTGGTCGCCGGCGCCGAGGATCCGACGGCCGACTACCTCGCGCTGATGGATGCCAGCCTGGCCTACGTAGAGGCTGGCTTGCCGTTGTAACACCGCAGACCCTGTGGCGGCGCGCCGCCGCCGGCGTGGATGAAAAGCCCCTCTCCAGCTTGCTGGGGAGGGGTTGGGGAGGGGCATTTTCAGAGCGGCGATGCCCGGTATGGCTGCGTGCGCCGCCCCGGCGTCTCTCGTGATTCCGGCTCGTAGTTGCCATGGCACAATGGCAGGAGGACTGAGTCCCCATCAAGGCGAAGGGACGTGCTGCGTGGCTACTCAATACGAAGGCAAGGTCAACGCGCCGAGATTTCCAACCCAGCTCGACTGGCTCAATACCGATCGCCCCGTTACCTTGGAAGAGCTACGGGGAAAACTCGTATTGCTCGATTTCTGGACCTTCTGTTGAATTAACTGCATGCACATACTTCCGCAGTTGCGGAAGCTGGAGCGCAAGTACGCCGGCGCGTTGCAGGTGATCGGCGTCCACTCCGCCAAGTTTCGCGCCGAGCAGGCCACGGAAGCCGTGCGCGATGCGATCTTGCGCTACGGGATCGAACATCCGGTGGTCAACGACCGCGACTTCCGCGTCTGGCAGGAGTACGCGGTGCGCGCCTGGCCGACGCTCATGTTCATCGACCCGCACGGCAAGGTGATCGGCAAACACGAAGGGGAGTTTCAGCTCGACACGTTTGACCGCTTGATCGGCCAAATGATCGCGGCATTCGAGGCGGAGGGCGCCATCGATCGGACCCCGCTGCACTTCCGATCTGAATCGATGCCGACCGGTCCGCTGCTCTTCCCAGGCAAAGTGCTGGCTGACGCCGCCTCCCAACGGGTGTTCATCGCCGATTCGGGACATCACCGGATCGTCTGCGCCCACGTCGACGGGATGGTAGAGCGGATCGTCGGGGAGGGGACGCCAGGCCTGCAGGACGGTAGCGCCGAGACGGCCAGATTCAACAGCCCGCAGGGACTGGCCCTCGAGGGCGACGCCCTCTACGTGGCCGACACGGAGAACCATGCCATTCGCATGGTGTCCCTCCAGACGGGCGAAGTGCTGACGCTGGCCGGGACCGGCGAGCAAGGCTACGACCGTCGTGCGGAGGGGCCGGGACGCCGCGTCGCACTGAGCTCGCCGTGGGACCTCGCCATCGCTGGGTCCACGCTCTACGTAGCAATGGCTGGTACCCACCAGATTTGGACGCTCAACCTGAACGACGGGGCCATTCGAGCCTGGGCCGGCAGTGGGACCGAGAACCTGGTCGATGGATCGCTGGCCACGGCGCAGTTCGCCCAGCCGAGCGGCCTGGCGCTCAGCGAGAACACGCTGTATGTTGCCGACAGCGAGGCGAGCGGCATTCGGGCCATCGATCTGCACAGCGGGCAAGTGCGCACCTTGGTTGGTCTCGGTCTCTTCGAGTTTGGCGACGTGGATGGCGAAGGAGACGACGCGCGCCTCCAGCACCCGCTCGGCCTCTGTTTGGCCGCGGACACGCTGCTCGTTGCCGACAGTTACAATCACCGGATCAAGACGCTTGATCCGTGCACCTGCGTCGTGGCGACCTGGGCCGGCAACGGCACGGCCGGCATGCGCGACGGTCCCGCGGCGCATGCGCAATTTCGGGAGCCCGGCGGCCTGACCGCGACTTCTGATCTGATTTACGTCGCCGACACGAACAATCACCTGATCCGGACGGTCGATCGCCGGTCGGGCGAGGTGGGCACGCTGCTGTTGACAGGGCTGTAGACCATCGTTGTCCCTGAGCGTCTCGACCTTCGGCAACGCAGGATCATGGTGGCGAACGAGCCAGCGGCATTCGAGCACGGAGCGCGGGCGTCCCGCCCGCCCTAAGTCCGACCGGCCGCTGGGATCATTCCACTCTTGACGCGCGGCCTGGCAACGGCGGCGCCGGGCGGGCGGGACGCCCGCGCTCCGTGCTCGACGCCGAATCGTGCGTGAACGTGCGTGGATGACGCGAGCACTTCAGACGCGACCATCTGCGCGTCGCTCCAGGAATGCCATAGTCAACGGGTTATGTAAACAACGAGCTCACCGACTCGTCGTTGTGAATGCGGCGAATGGCCTTGGCCAGGAGTGGCGCCACTGAGAGCACTTTGAACTTGGGCGATGGGGCGGTGAGGGCGGTGGGCAACGTGTCCGTGACGACGATGTCCCGCAGCGGCGACTCCTGCAGTCGGGCGACGGCATCTCGCGCCAGCACGGCGTGAACGGCGCCGGCCGCGACTTCCTGGGCGCCCTGCTCCAGGAGGAGACGTGTCGCCTCGATGAGCGAGCCGCCGGTGCCAATCAAGTCGTCGAACAGCAGAATACGCTTGTCTCGCACGTTGCCGATGACATGGCGCGCGACGACGTGCTCGGAGTCGAGGCGCTCCTTGTCGACAATGGCCAGCTCGATGCCCAGTCGCCGGGAAAACTCACGCACGCGCTTGGCGCGCCCCACGTCGGTCGACGCCGCCACGGTATTGGAAAGGTCGCCGCTGGCGAAGTGATCGCACAGCAGGGGGACAGCGGTGAGCTGATCGGTGGGGCAATGCATGAACCCTTGGATCTGCGCGGCGTGGAGATCCATCGTCAACACGCGATCGGTGTCGACCGCCTGGAGCAGATCGGCCACCATTCGGGCGGTGATGGGGATGCGACCGACATCCTTCTGGTCCGATTGGGCGTAGAAGAAAAAGGGCAGCACCGCCGTTACCCGCCGCGCCGACGCGCCTTTCAGGGCGTCGATGAGCATGAGCAGCTCCATCAGGTGGTCATTCACCGGCGCCGAGGCTGTCTGCACCACGAACGTGTCGCAGCCGCGGACGTTTTCTTCGATCCGCACGAACGTGCAGTCGTTGTAGTATTTCGTCCTGGCAACCTGACCCGGCAGGCAATCAAGCTCCGCGCAGATGGCGTCGGTGAGATAGCAGGCCGAGCTACCGGCAAATACCTTGAGCTTGTCCTCCACGTGCCCTCCGTTATTTCCTGACGTCCGCGGTTCCGCCGGACCCGCTCGACAACATCGCGGCCGCTTTGAGCTCACGAAGGGCGGCCGCGATCCCATTCCCGTGGCGAAAGACATAGGAGCCGCCGATGACCGCGTCCGCGCCCGCCTGAGCAATGCTGGCGACGGTGTCGAGGTTCACACCGCCATCAAGCTGAAGCTGGCAATGAAGCGACCCACGAGCCTGGCAAAGCCGGCGCAGCGTATCCAGCGCGCCAGAAATGAAGGCTTGGCCTCCGGCCCCCGGGTGAACGCCCATCACCACAACCATGTCGACGTGAGCTAGGTAGGTGACGAGGCGCTCTGGCGTAGTATCCGGATTGATGGCGAGGCCGGGCCGCTTGCCAAGCGCTCGTACTCTGGCGGCGAAGTCCAACGGGTCGCTCAGCACTTCGATGTGGCCAATGAGGAACGCCGCCCCGGCCTCCGCAAAGGCGGGTAAGAAGCGAATGGGTTCCTCCACCATCAGATGCGCTTCCACCGGCAAGCGTGTGTTCGCCGTAACCGCACTGCAGACTTGCGGGCCTAATGCCAGGTTCGGCACGAAGCGTCCGTCCATCACGTCCACTTGTATGGAATCGGCTCCGGCTTGCTCGATCTGGCGCACGGTAGCTCCGATGGCGCTGAGGTCAGCGTTTAGGATGGAGACGGCAACCTTGACCACGGGGCCGCTTATCCCATCCGGCCTTGCTGCCGCTCGCGCGCACGAGCGCTGTGCAGATCGCGGATGAATCGCTCGTTCAGGCCGAGCGTTTCATACACGACCTGATAGGCGCGAACGGCGTCACGCTGGGATTGCGCCTGGGCCAGGGCGGCGCCGTCGATCTTAGCAGCCAGATGGTCAATGAACTCCCACTGGATGATGCTCTGGCGCACGGCGGCCACCTGATCCTCTGTGTAGGGGAACAGGTCGTAGCCGATGCGCTCGCCGCGCTGACCGTAGCCAACGTCCTGCAGCACCCTTGCCAAAGCCAACGTCTGCATGAAGAAGGAGGCGCCGACCATGTTGTCGTCGTCGAACTGGCCCCAACCGCTGTTGCCGTGCTGGTGGCCGAGCAGTCCCTCGTGGTGCAAGATCATGGCGTACTCGGGAAGGTTCTCCCCGTTCATGATCAGGTGTTGCCAGTCCATGTTGACCTGGACGTTGCTGGTATCGATGCCGCGGTCGGCAACCTTGCGGATCAGCCACATCGTCATGCCCAGGTCGCGCATGAGGATGCGCATGGCCGGCTCGCTGTTCTTGTGCTCCAGAAGCACTTTGACGCCACGGCTGCCGGCATGGGCGACGAGCTGGCCCATGCCGTCGATGAAGTCTTCCCACATGCGCGCATAGTCGGCCTGGAAGGGATAGTTGTAGCCTTCCGCCCCCGGCCAGATGATGAAGTGCGCTTTGAGCTGCGCGGCCATGTCGATGCCGGCCTTGGCCGTGTCGAGTGCGCGCTGACGCAGGGCGCGGTCGGGATTGATGAGCGAGCCCAGGGCATAGGCCGGCACCGAGAAGAGGCCCAGCGCCAGGCAATAGATGTCCTTGTCGCCGAGGATGCGCTTGATCGACTCGACGTTGTGCTCGTCGATCTCGGTGGGGTAGTGGTACTCGAAACTGTCGATGAGGTCGCCCAAGCCGGCGACGGCCCGCTCGGTGCGCTGTTCCATGCTTTCGGTGTTGGCTTCGGGGTGGTAGCCACCGGGCACGAACCGCGTCGCGTTGGACCCGAAGGCCCAGATGCCGCAGCTATTCTTGACCCGTCCACCTGCCACGGAACGCCTCCTCACTCCCCCGACATCGCGCCGGGAGGGGAATGATAGCACGGTATACTGCGGCCTATGCGGCTGGAGATAGGCGGGCGCAGCGACACCGGACAGGTGCGATCGCTCAACGAAGACCGCTTCGCCATCAGTTCGCCGCTCCCCAGCGGCGACATCCTTTGCTTGGTGGCCGATGGCCTGGGCGGCTACGCCGGTGGCGAGATTGCTGCCTCCATGGCGGTAGACGAGGTTCTAGCGGGCGTCGCCGGCGGGGTCGACTTGACGGCCGCCATCGCCGCGGCCAACGGCGCGATCTACCGGCGGGCGTCTTCGGAACCGGCGTACGCCGCAATGGCCACCACTATCGTTTCGGCGCTGATTTCGGAGCGGACTGCCCGATATGCCTACGTGGGCGACAGCCGGATCTACCTGATCCGCGATGGCGTCGCCAGCCAGCTCACCACCGATCATTCCTGGGTGGCCGAGGAGGTGCGAGCCGGCCGGCTGACCCCTGAGGAGGCACGCCGGTCCACGTCGCGCAATCTCGTTACTCGCGCGCTGGGAATGCTCCCAGAGGTTCCCGCCGACGAAGGGAGTTGCCGCATGGACGCCGGCGACGCCATCGTCCTTTGCTCCGACGGCGTCCACGGGGCGGTGACCGACGACGAGATTGCCGCCGCCTGCGCCGAACCGGCCGAGGACGCCTGCCGGCGCCTCATCTCCCTCGCCAATCAGCGCGGCGGAAACGACAACGCAACGGTCATCGTCGCGCGGGTACTGGGCGACGAGGCCACTGCCACGGTGCCGCGCGCCGAAGGCTCAATGGCTCCAGTCTCCCCCGCGCAGGCCGATCGCCCACGCAAGGGCAGCACCCCCACCTCCGCCGCACGCGACGGGAGCTCTCCGGCGGCCAGGCGACAAGCAACCGGTGGGCGCGGACGACTGGTCGCGGTGGCCATCCTTGTCCTGATTGTTGCCGGCCTCACTATCGGATGGCTCATATTCCACGGGGCCTGACCGCGCATCCGCCAGGTTTACGGTGGGTTACTCCACGCCGATGTTGAAGGACTGCTCGATGTCGGCGCGCGAGTAGCACCAGCGCGGTAACCACGGCAACTCCTGTCAAAGCCATCAGCCGCCAGCACCAGCCTTCAACAGGAGATCCGCTGAAGGCTGATAGCGGACGGCTGACAGCTACCATGGAGATGGGGGTGAGTCGAACACCCCGTCCGAAATGGGTCGGTCGTCGGCGTCTACAGGCGTATCCGGCGTTTAGGGTCTCGTGCGCAGGGGTCTCACCGGCGGGACCTCTTTTGCACCAGCCTGCTAATCTCGGTAGCGCCTACAGGCGTGAGCGCTGCCAAATCCCGGCATTATGACGCCCGGGTCCGGCGCGCCGGAACGGCGCCGGTCAGACGGCTCTAGGGCTTAATTAGGCCGCGAGAGCGTAAGAAGGAGTTTCGCCAGTTATGGCGTTGCCGCCTTTTTAACGAGGCGATGACGGCACCTCGGCCCGCAACCTTCGACTTCTCCACCCCGTCGAAACCCGACATCCCCGAGATTCCTTCCCGTCACGTCCCTGCCGTGTGCGAGGGTCCGTGACGTTCCACCCGGCTTCAGGTTTGTAGCCGGCGAACCGGAACAACCACAGTATACCGGATTCCATTCAAGTGGTCACGACCAGCTGGTCGGGCTGGAAGATCTCCTCGATCGGCGAGGCAAATAAGGCGGCAATCTTGAACGCCAACGGCAGGCTCGGGTCATACCTGCCGGTCTCCAGCGCGTTGATCGTCTGACGCGACACGCCAAGCCGCTCGGCAAGCTTACCTTGCGACCACTCTCGCTCCGTCCGCAGCACGCGTAGCCGGTTCTTCATCGGAGCCTCCTGGTTGCCAGCACCAGCCCAACCAGCCAGAGAATGCCCATGATCGGCCAGACGAAGATCCAGTTCAGGTGCGGAAGGCCGACGTTCTCCAGGAAGCCATAGCTAAAGGTGAGCACTGCCGTGCCGACGAAGCCAAAGGCCAACGCTTCAGTCTGGATACGCTGCTGGGTCTCATCGAGACGGCGCAAGTGGCGGACGACGGCGGCCACGATGAAGACCGCGGGCGCCATCGGCGCCAGGGCAATTGGAAAGCGCCAGATGCTATTCGGATGGGCCTGAACGAGGAGAATCGACATGGGCAGCACGATCACGTAGGCGACCATCGCCGCGCCAAGCTCCTTGAGATAGTTCCCGACCGCCGAGTTCATCGGCTTCCCTTTCGCTTTAGTCAAGTTCCTTTGACCGAGACGAATGTACCGGCCGTTAGCATGGAATGTCAAGCGTATTTGACGAAAAGTAGCGCAAGCTCTATATATTCGGCCGAGCGGCTCCCGATACCGATGGATCAAAACCAAAGCGCCCGGAGCCGAACCATTCGGCTCCGGGCGCTTATGCCTAGCCCATCACCCGTCGGATACCCCAGAGGGGCGTCTGGTCGGGCGAGGTCGCTAATCGACTACTTGGCGGTCACCTTGATGGTGTGCGGTCGCGCGTGCGTCGACTTAGGCAGGCGCACGGTGAGGACACCAGCGTTGTAGCCGGCCTCGGCCTGAGCCGACTCGATCTCCGCCGGGAGTTGGACACGGTACTCAACGGGTCCGCCGAAGGACTGCCAGACTGCCTTGGCGCCATCGGGAGGCGCGACAGCGGATTCCGCCTTCACCGTCAGCACGTTCTCCTCGAACGTGACCGTGATCGACTCCTGCTTCAAACCGGGGAGGGCAACCTGTGCGACGTAAGCATCGTCGGTCTCCCACAGGTTCGTGCCGGTCGAAGCTATCCGGCTCCTCGCGCCTGTAACCAGCGACGGCGTCAGGACGCTGTCCTGGAAGAGGCGATCAATCGCCTGGTGCCAGGGCACAAAAGAGACGGGACGCCGACCGAGCGCGTAGCCGTCACGGGTAAGAACTGCCATGTAATGTTTCTCCTCTATCGTTGTCGCTAGGTCAGGGGACATTCCGTTCTCCCCCTATTCTTGCCACAACATAGTTATACTACGGCGTGCCTTCCTACACAAGAGAATTGCATTAGAGATCGGTTTGATATGTACTAGCGGTACATTAACGCTATGAGGAATCCTACACCGACGCCAGGAGAACAAGATGGCCTGAGGGCTAGCCTCGGCGGCGCGCCAGCTCGGTCAGGCTGATCGCGCCTTCGGCGTAGTCGGCAACGGCAGCGCGCCGGTGGCTCGCGACTTCGTAGCGATCTGCCTGCTGCACCAGCACGCCGCGGCGGCAGAGCCGCGAGAGCGCGAGGCGTACCTGCGCCTCGGAGCGACCGAGGGTATCCGCAAGCGTCGACACGACAGTGCTGTGATGAAGCAGCAGATAAGAGAGCAGCGGACGCGGCCCGGCCGGCGCCGCGATCGTCGTGGTTGGCATGATGTGACTCTGACCTTTCCTTTGCCGCGCAGCCGCGGCTTTCCCATTTGCACACGAAAAGCGCCCGCCTGGCGGGCGCCTGTCTTGTAGCGTACCATCTGACGGCGTCTGCCGAACGGCGTCGGTCGGAAGGCAAGCAAGGCGGCAACGGTATTGCAACACACGGAGAGAGCAGTGAACGAAGACGAGCGCTATCTATTTGACTTGATGGGCTATCTGGTCGTCGACGACGTATTGAGCGCCGGCGAGCTGGGAGAGCTGAACGAGTTAGTCGACCGGCGCGCCCCCTGGGAAGCCTATGAGCGCGAACAGCGCGGATCGACCGTGGGCGAGCTCAACCTGCACGTCGGGCCGCTGCATGCCTGGGAGGAGCCGTTCCGCCGGCTGATCGACCACCCCAGGCTGGTTCCCTACCTGCTGGAGCTGATCGGTCCCAAGTTCCGCTTCGACCACGGCTACGCCATCTTCATGAAGCGTGGCGGCTCCAAGCACCCCCTGCACGGCGGCGGCACGCCCTACGATCCGGGCCAGTACTACCACTACCGCAACGGCAAGCTCTATAACGGTCTGATCGTCGTCTCATACGCCCTGGGTGACGTTCGCCCGAGCGACGGTGGCTTCGCCGCCATCCCCGGCAGCCATAAGAGCAACCTGCCCTGTCCTCCCAAGATTCGTCAGTTTGAACAGACCGGTCCCTGGTTGCAGCAGGTGCCCCAGAAGGCCGGCTCAATCGTCATCTTCACGGAGGCCCTCACCCATGGCACCTGGCCGTGGCTGGCCGACACCGAGCGTCGCTCCCTGCTCTACAAGTTCAGCCCCGGCCACATGGCCTGGTCCGGCCGCTACCCGAAGGCTTCGGATGCGGAGGATGGAGTCTGGAGCGACCAGGCGCAGCGCATCTTGCAGCCGCCCTACATCGGAACGCGAAAGACGGTGCTGGAGCAGAGCTAGGGGATCCTCAATCCGGCGGCTCCCAGGCCGCCGGATTGAGGATCCCCTGGACAGCCGCCGCTTATTTGACAGGCTCGGTTGCCGGCACTAATCTCTTAGGTATCAGTCGGGTGACAATGGTGTTGCTTGACCGAGGTTTCTGCTCCGTTCACTGGTAGTCATGTCGTCGCGACCGTCTGAGCGTTCGCGGGAGTGATCACAGTCACTCGGGGGAGCCAGGGCATGGGGAGCGGTACGCTCCGCTACGTGGTAGGCCGTATCCTCGGCCTACTCTTGGTCATCTTCGCGGTGACGCTGTTTACCTTCTTCCTGATGCACAGCGTCCCCGGCGGCCCCTTCGTGTTCGACAAGCAGCCGCTGCCGCCGTTCGCCATGGAGAATATCAACCGGAAATACGGCCTGGACAAGCCGGTTTGGGAACAGTATCTGCGTTGGCTGTGGGCCGTGCTGCACTTCGATTTTGGTATTCCGTTCCAGCAGCCCACGCTCACGGTGCTGCAACTGATTGAGCGAGCCTGGCCGGTCACGCTGATCGTCGGCGCCATCACGATCACCATCTCGTACGGACTCGGGCTACTGGCGGGCATCGTCGCGGCGCTGAAGCAGAATTCCTGGATTGACAACCTGGTCACCTTTACCGCCACGCTTGGTATCACGCTGCCAAACTTCGTCGTCGCTTTTATACTGATCTTCACGCTCAGCGTTCACTACCACCTGTTGCCCACCGGCGGCTGGGGTACACCGAAGCAGATCATCATGCCGGTGATCGCCTACGCCTTAGGTCCGCTGGCCGTCGTCGCTCGTTACACGCGCACAAGCATGCTCGAGGTGCTGCGTTCCGAGTACGTCCGTCTGGCGCGTGCCCGAGGTGTTCCACCGGGACGCCTTTTGCGCCGCTACATCCTGCGCAACGCGCTCATCCCGCTCATCACGGTACTTGGCCCGAACATTCCCAATATCCTGACCGGCTCGATCTTCATCGAGGCGACCTTTGCATTACCCGGCCTGGGGCGCTATTTCACGACCAGCTCGGAGGCCCGCGACTATCCAATGATCATGGCGTGCGTGATTCTCGTGGCTTTTTTGTGGGGCTTCACCTACCTCATCAGTGACTTGCTCTACACCGTGGTCGATCCGCGCATCCGGCTGGGCGGAGGGCGTACGTGAGCGCAGTACCGTTCCAGGACGCCCCTAGGTCTCCACTCGCTCGAGGTACGGGCGTGGCGGTCAAGTCGGAGGGGACCCAGAGCGCCTTCCGGCAGGCGGCGGGTCGTTTCTTGCGCAACCGTCCAGCAACCTTCGGCGCGGTCATTGCCGCCATCTTTATTGTCACCGGCCTCCTCGCGCCGATCATCGCGCACACGTCTTACTCCTTTACCAATCTGGCCGATGCGCTGCTGTTCCCGAATGGCAAATACTGGCTGGGAACCGACGCCGATGGGCGGGATTTCTTTAGCCGGCTGGTATTCGGCGCGCGGACGTCATTGGCGGTAGGATTCGCGGTGCCGATGATCGCCATTTGCATCGGCATCCCCCTTGGCTCGGCAGCCGGTTGGCTTGGCGGTAAGGTCGATTTTGTCGTGCTGCGGATCATCGAGTTCATGACGGCCTTCCCGTCCATCCTCTTCGCCATCTTTCTGAGCAGTATCTTTGGCTCGGGGCTGGGCCACGTCATCCTCTATCTCGGCTTGACCGGCTGGGTGGATACCTGCCGTCTCTCCAGAGCGCAGTTCCTCACCCTTCGAGAGCGGGAGTTCGTGACGGCGGCGCGCGCCGTCGGTACACCGGAACGGCAGATCATGCTGCGGCACGTCCTCGTCAACGCCGCTGGCCCACTCATCATTCAGTTTACGCTCGCCATCCCCGGAGCCATTGTCGGTGAAGCCGGGCTCAGCTTTCTGGGCCTCGGCGTCAGCGACCCCCTCCCGAGCTGGGGCAAAATGCTGTCCGACGGCGCACAGTACGCCGCCACGAACTGGTACCTCATGGTCTTGCCTATCGTGTGCATCGCGCTTACGCTACTCAGCTTCAGCTTCCTCGGCGATGGGCTACGTGATGCCCTGGATCCCTACGAGCGACGGTAACCACATCGCTAACGGTATTGTGGAGGGCAACGCATGCGCCGGTAGTCCCGATCGTGGACGGTTTAGGTTAGTTTGTATGGGCGTGGGGTTGTGTGACCCCACCAGTGAATGTGGAGCAAAGATGGCCGATCATCACGATGCCGAACCGGCGAAGCAGCACATCCTGCCGGTGACACGACGCCATTTCCTCAGCGTGGCCGCACTCACGGCAGGAGCTTTTGGCCTGGCAGCGTGCGGCAGTCCTACCACGGCCACGTCGTCGGCCTCCAGCAGTAGCGCGGCAGCAACGTCCAGTGCGGCCTCCTCCGCGCCGGCGACGACGGCCGCGTCCTCGGCGACGAGCAGCGCCGCCGCGGCTACGTCCGCGGCGCCCAGCAGTGCCGCCGCTGCCTCGACCACGGCCACCAGCGCCACCGCGGCTTCCTCGGCGACTAGTAGCGCGTCTGCCAGCGTTTCGTCGGCCGCTTCCAGTGCGCCCGCGGCGGCCCTGGTCGTTTCTCGACCCGGCGATGCCGCCGCGGTGAATCTGCAAACGAGGCTGGTCGACTGGAACTCCACGGGCACGACCGCCAAGGCTCTGGACTTCTACGAGAGCGTCTACGGCCGGGTGGGGAGCAACATTGCCGACCTGTTCAGTGTTCCCCTGGTACGGCTGGATAAGGATTTCAAGACCGTCCCCGGCGCCGCCAGTAAGTGGACCTCGACACCGGACGCCAAGACTTGGACCTTTTCCATCGATCCCGGCCAGATGTGGACCGATGGCAACGAAGTCACGGCCGCCGACTACGTCGAGACCTTCCGCTACTCGGCCGATCCGAAGCATGCCTGGGACTTCACCTGGTACTGGTCCGGCAAGATCACGAACTACCTCGAAGCGACGAAAGGCAGCGTGCCGACCAGCCAGATCGGTGTCCGCCAGGGCGCCGACAAATACCAAGTGGTGTTCGACTGCGCGGTGCCGGTGCCGTACATGGCGTCGCAGATGCTGTACTCCCCGCCACTCTCGGCTGCTGGGTTGATGAAGTACGGCTCCGGTCTCTATAACACCAACCCGGGTACGGCGATTAGCTTCGGACCCTACGTACTGACGAAGTTCGACCCGCTTTCCCAACTCGTCATCGCGGCCAATCCGAAGTACAGCCGGTCCGACAAGCCCTTCTACAATCAGGTCATCTGCAACGTGGTCGGTGACAGCAACGACTTCCAGCGCTACCGAGCGAACGAGATCGACACCGTTGGCAGCGTTAGCCCGACCGATCTCAAGCAGGTCCTGGCCGACCCCAACCTGACCAAGCAGCTCTATAAGAACCCGCAGGACTTCCGCTGCTACTACCTGTTCTTCGACGTCACGGTACCGCCCTGGAATAACCTCAAGGTACGGCAGGCTTTCAGCCACGCGGTGGACCGCGCCTCGATCATCAAGGCGATCCTGCAGCCCCTGGCAATTCCGGCCTTTTCCTTCTTGATGCCCGGTTACCCCGACGCCAACTCTCAGGGCCTCAGTGGCATTCAGAGCTACGATCCCGCGGCCGCGAAGCAGGCGCTGTCCGATGCCGGCTATCCCGGTGGAAAGGGCTTCCCGTCCATCACGCTGTCCGTCCGAGGCAGCGGACCGGTGACCGACGCGGCCGTCACCCAGGCACTGGCCGCCAACTTCAACCAGGTTCTCGGCGTGAATGTCCAGCTGCAGAACGTCGACTCGCCAACCTTTATGTCTAGATTGACAGGGCGGCCATCGAAGATCCCGTTCGGTTGGATTTCCTACGGCATGGACTACTACGACTCCTCCAACATGCTGGGTGTCTGGCTCCAGCCAGGTGGTCGACATACCTGGGACAATGCGCAGTACAACCAGCTCGTCCAGACCGGGTCACAATTGGCCGGTGATCCGGCGAAGCGAACCGAGACCATGCAGTCCGCTGAGAAACTCCTGGTATCGGACGTGCCGGGTATCTTCGTCTACCACAGTTTGATCGGCCAGCTCTACAAGCCTTTCCTCAAGGGTGATCCCCTGCTCGCGGACAAATTCGGCTACACCGGCGAGGAGTGGCCGGGCTTCGCCTCATTCTCGCTTTGCCCGTGGCAGGAGTACAATACGACCGACGTTACTCAGTATCGCAAGTCGTAAGAGCAGGCCGGCGCGCCGCGGAAGCGGCGGCCGTTTACCACCGGAGGGTTGGGTTCCCGTACCTGACCCTCCGGTGGTGGGCACGGTGTCACGCGCTTTGGATTGGACTGGAGCAGTCACGGGACGCTGCTCCTAGCGTTGAGGTCGCGGCGTGACGATCGTAGCGGAGCAGTGGTCGGGCTCCCTTCTCGAAGTCCGCGACCTCCACACGCAGTTCTTTACGCGGCGCGGCGTCGTGCGGGCCGTGGATGGGGTATCGCTGACCCTCAACGCCGGCGAAACACTCGGTCTGGTCGGCGAAAGTGGCTGCGGCAAGAGCGTCACGGCACTCTCCATCTTGCGTGCGGTGCAGGAGCCGGGCCGCGTGGTGAGTGGACAGATTCTGTTTGAAGGCGAAAACTTGCTACGGCTTTCCGAACGGGGCATGCAGCAGGTGCGGGGCCGGCGCATCGCCATGATCCCCCAAGATCCGCTCACGGCGCTCAACCCGGTGCTCAGTGTCGGCGATCAACTGGCAGAGGTGCTCGGCGTCCATCTTGGAATGCACGGTCGGGGAGCGCGGAATCGCGGGATCGAGCTCCTGGAACGCGTCGGCATCCCGCTGGCCGCCCAGCGCTTTGACGCCTATCCGCACCAATTGAGCGGTGGCATGCGCCAACGAGTGCTGATCGCGATGGCCATCGCCTGCCAGCCGGGTCTGCTCATCGCCGACGAGCCGACTACGGCGCTGGACGCGACCATTCAGGCACAGATCCTGGAACTCCTGGGGGAGCTGACACGCGAAGTAAACATGGGATTGCTGCTCATCACGCACAACCTCGGAATCGTCGCCGGGCATTGTGACCGCGTCGCGATCATGTACGCGGGTCGTATCGTCGAGACGGCGCCGGTCAGGGATCTGTTCGCCCACCCGCACCATCGCTATACCAACGGTTTGCTGGAATGTGTGCCTCGCCTCGACCGCCAGGGCAAGGGCGTCTTTCACACCATTCCTGGTGCTCCGCCCGACGCGGCGGACATCCCTCCCGGCTGTCCCTTTCATCCTCGTTGCGCCTTCGCCGTATCCCGCTGCGTCGAGGACCAGCCGCAACTGACGAAAGCCGCGGTCGATGGTAGCGTCGGTACCTTCGCCTGTTGGAATCCCCGCGGGATAGAGGTGGCGGCAACGCCGTGAGCGCGCTACCTAGTACCGCCTCGAAGCTCCTGTCCGTGGATGATCTCCGAGTCTATTTTCCAACTGGTCCCAGCGGCTTTTTCGGAGGCGCCAGAGAGACCGTCAAAGCCGTCGACGGTGTCACGTTTGATGTCAAGGCGGGAGAGACCCTGGGTCTGGTCGGTGAAAGCGGGTGTGGCAAAACAACCACCGGGCGCGCGATTCTGCGGCTCACGCCGGTCACCAGCGGCGCTATCGTGTTCGACGGAAGAGATCTCACCAAGCTTTCGAACGAGCAGATGCGACAGGAGCGCCAGCGCTTGCAGATCGTATTCCAGGATCCGTTCGCGTCGCTCAACCCGCGCCATACCATTGCCGGAATCATTACCGAGCCATTACGGGTCCACGGAATGTCCTCGAGGAGGGAACGTCTCACACGGGCGCAAGAGTTGTTGGGGCTGGTCGGCGTAGCTGCCAGCGCGCTTGAACGCTATCCGCACGAATTTAGCGGTGGACAACGCCAGCGCATCGGCATCGCCCGCGCGCTAGCGTCCAACCCGGCCTTCGTCGTGCTCGATGAGCCGGTGTCGGCGCTCGACGTATCAATCCAATCCCAAATTTTGCATTTGCTGCTCGATCTCCAACAACGATTCGGCCTGACCTATCTTTTCATCGCGCATGATCTCGCCGTCGTGGGACAAATGAGCGATCGCGTCGCCGTGATGTATCTCGGCCAGATCGTCGAGATGGCGACCGCCGCCGATTTGTTCCGGCAGCCACTCCATCCGTACACGCTGGCCCTGCTTTCGGCCGTGCCCTATCCCGACCCGGAGATCGAACGCAGACATCGGCGAATCATCCTCAGCGGCGAGGTGCCCAGCCCCGTTCATCCTCCAGCCGGCTGCCGCTTTCACACGCGTTGCCCCATCGCCACCGATCGCTGTCGCGCCGAAGTGCCGCCACTGCGCCGGTTGTCATCGGGCCACGACGTGGCTTGCCACTTCGCGGAGACGAGCCAGGAGCTGGTCAGCCAGCGCCTGGGGACCGCATCAGCCATCGTCGGCACCAGGGAACGGATTTAGCGCGCACTGGCAGACGGCCATCAGGCAGCCCATTGGTATGGAATCGATTGTACGATTGCTGCCCTACGTTACGATAGCGGCGTGGGGCGGTGACCTGAGCAGGACCGTCACGGTATGCCTGCAACTACGGGGAGGACCGATCTGTGACGGGAACTGCCGGAAAAAGGTCGCCTGACGTTACCGCGTCGGACGTGTTTGCCGAGCCTCAGCTTGTGTCCGTGGCCATGTTCGAGCAAGTCGACCAGGGCATGTATCTGGGGCGGAATGGCATCCGCCTCCCCATTGATGATACTCGGCGAACTGCCATTGGTCCACTTCGCCACTCAGACAGGTTCGATCCGGACGCAGACATCGTGCTGCACACGGGAGATTGTGAGAGTCTATTCGCATCGATGCCGGACAGGTGTGTGCAACTCGTTGTGACATCACCACCGTACAATATCGGCAAGTCCTACGAGCGCAGGATCAGCCTGGATCGATACCTTGAGGAACAACGCGCTGTCATCGCGCAGGTTGTGCGCGTGGTGGCCGACGGTGGGAGCATTTGCTGGCAGGTCGGTAACCACATCGACGAGGGCGAGGTCGTCCCGCTGGATATCGTACTTTACCCCGTGTTCAAGTCTGTGGGGCTGAAGCTTCGCAACCGCATTATCTGGCACTTTGAGCACGGTCTACATGCCTCGCGACGCTTCAGCGGCCGCTATGAGACGATCCTCTGGTTCACCAAGGGCGAGCCGTATTGGTTCGACGTCGACCCGGTCAGGGTGCCTCAAAAGTACCCCAACAAGAAGGCATTCAAGGGGCCAAACGTTGGCCAGCTAACGGGTAATCCGCTGGGAAAGAATCCGGGAGATCTCTGGGTGATACCTAACGTGAAGGCGAACCACGTTGAGAAGACGGCCCACCCCTGCCAATTCCCCGTCGAGTTGGTGGAACGACCCGTGCTCGCCATGTCGCGACCGGGGGACCGTGTGCTTGATCCTTTCGGCGGCGTCGGGACCACGGTGCTCGCCGCGATTCTGAACGGACGGCGCGGCGTCATGGCCGAGCTCATGCCCGAGTGCGTAGATATCGCTTCGCAACGGATCAAGCTGGCGGAGCATGGCCGGCTGCGGGTCCGGCCGATGACCCGCCCGGTCTACCAGCCGCGCTAGCCTCATGCTCAAGGTCTACGAGTACTCACATCTCGGTGGCTCGGAAATCCTTCAGGTGCGGTTTCCCCAGATCAACGCGGAGATCGACGCGGTTATCGCGGCAGTAAAGGTGCCAGGCAAGACCAAGATCGGACGCGAGAAGACCAACGCCGGCATCATGCTGTACTCGCCAAAGGATATGAATACGCTCCTCAAGGAGGCGTTTCACGCTCGGGTTGATCGATGTGGAACTGCCGGAGGCAGAACGTGAAGAACGAGAGCTGCTCATTGCAGCGCAAGAGACGGCGGAATCGGCCGCCGACCAAGAGAACGAGTAGCTAGATCAGCATGGTTTATCCCGGAAACTGAGCCCAGCCTGCCTCGTAGTAGCCGGGCAATACCGGCTTTAGCAGCGTGTTGACTTGCACGCCGCCTTCCTGGGCCAGAACATCCTTGCCCAGCGCGAACAACGCCGGTAGCTGCTGGTTAGAAAGGAACCGGGTCGGTACCGTGATCGTAGCATTCTGGATGTCGGTCGGATTGTCGCCGGCGAGGATAAAGCCCCATTCCCCGCCAAAGCTCGGTACTTCGGCCTGATATGGCGCCACGTGGGGCCACACCGACCCCATCGTGCGCGCGATGCACCAGTAGGCTTGGGCGGTGAAATATGGGGACGTGGCCTGCGTTACGAAGCGACCGCCGTCGCGCAGATGGGCCGCGGCCAGCGCGTAGAACTCGCGCGTGTACAGCTTCTGCAGCGACTCCGTGCGCGGATCGGGCAGGTCGGCAACGAGCAGGTCATAGGTGGTCGTCGATTGCTGCAGGAATTGGTAGCCGTCGTCGTTGACGACGTGGACCTTAGGTGAGGACAACGAACGGCGGTTCAAGGAGGCCAGCAACGGCTGGGCACGGAAGAGGTTGGTGACTCCGGCGTCGAGATCGACTATGGTGATGGACTGCACGTCCGGATACTTGAGCAGCTCCCGCGCCGCCAGTCCGTCTCCACCGCCGATGATAAGGACGCTCGAGTGCCTTGTGCTCAAGGCCACCGCCGGATGGACGAGCGCCTCGTGGTAGCGGTACTCGTCCTTTGAGCTGAACTGGAGGTGGCCGTCGATGTAGAGCCGGATGTCGTCGCTGCGCTGGGTAACGACGAGCTGCTGATAAGGAGTCTGGGTGGATAGGATTATTGGGTCGCGGAACAACCTCTGCTCCAAGGCGGCCGAAAGCGGATCGCTGCGCACAAAGAGCAACGCCAGAGCCACGAGCGCCCCGGCCAGGCTGATGGTGGTGAGGCGGTTTCCGGACATGCGCTCACGATAGGCTAGCGCGGTCCCGCTGGCCACGGCCAGATTGAGCATCCCGACCAGCAGGGAGGTGCGGACCATGCCGAGATGGGGCAACAGCAGGAGCGGAAAGGCCAGCGAGCCGATCAGTCCGCCCAGATAATCAAAGGACAGCACGTTGGCGAGGTTGACGCGCAAGCTCATATGGTCTGCCAGGATGCGTGCGACCAGCGGCAGCTCGAGTCCGATGAGCACGCCGATGATGACGATGGCGGCGTACATGGCGATGGGGAACTCGGAAGGATCCGCTCCATACACGAAAAAGAGTATCGGGACGGAGAGGCCGCCGGAGATCCCGACGAGCAGCTCGATCAGCACGAAGACACGGACGAGCTGTTCATCCACGTTCCGCGACAGCCATGACCCGCCGCCCATGGCCGTGAGGAACAGGCCGATCGTCACGGAGAACTGCAGAATGGTGTCGCCGCGCAGGTAGGAGGCGACCGTACTGATCAGCAGCTCGTAGACGATCGCGCAGCTTGCAACCACAAAAACGGAAAGGAGCAGAACGTACGGACCCGCACGAGAGCGCAACAGCCGTCGCGACTCGACTGCCAAACAGCCTGCTACCCGGTCGGCGTGTTGGGCGCCGGCAGCATCGCCGCGTAGATGATGATCGCCACGCCGATGATGAGGGCGCTCATCACGATGGCGGCGGCGACGTTGCCGTTCTTGATCTCCTTGTCGAAGCCAAGGGGATCAATCCGGTCGATGATGTGATCCGCCGCAAGCAGCAAGAGCATGCCTAGGATTGCCCAGAAGATGACCGCCCCGACGTTACTCAAGAAATGGCCTGCCGCGGTAAGCATTACTTCCCCCCGTGTCCCCCTACTGAGCCGCCACCACTGAAGCCCCCCGACGGACCGCGTCCCGAGCTGCTGGGCGGCGGGATGGAAGAGCCGCCGCCCAGACTACCGCCGCCGCGATAGTAGCCGCCGTGACTCCAACTGGGACCGAGAAAGAATGGCGGATAGAAGCCGCCGAAACCGAGGCGCGGGCCACCAAAGGCCGACGCCAGCGCCCAGACCAGGCAACACCCGACAATGATCAACGCCAGAAACGGCATCATCCGGTAGTACATGCGCCCGCCATCCTACCCGCGCCAATCGAAGGGGAAACTACTCGTTGGCGCTCGACGTCCCGGTGCCGCTGCTGGCTTCTGGGAGGGCCGGGCCCTTGCCCATCTTGGACTTCAGCGCGGCCAACTGGGTATCGACCTCGTCCGCGTGCTCCAGCGCGGCGAAGCGATCGTCAACGGTGTCGGTGTCCAGCTCGACGGAAGCCTTCGCGCGTGCCTCCTGGTCGGAAACCTTCTCTTCCATGCGCTGGAAGCTGGCCATGGCACTGCCGCCACTCGTGCCGATGCCCGCCAGGGTATCGTGGATGCGCTGCTGCGCCTGAGCAGAGCGCGACCGCGCAATCAACAGATCCTTCTTGCGTTCCGCCTCCTCAATCTTGGCTTCCAGTTGATTTAGGGCCCCCTTGAGCGTCTCGACCTGGCCCTTCTGGTCGTTGTACTGCTGCTGGAAGCCATCGGCGATCTGCTGGTAGGAGTTGCGGCGCTGCAAGGCCTCGCGGGCAAGGTCGTCGGCGCTCTTGGACACGGCCAGCTCCGCCTTGCGCTGCCATTCGCTGGAGAGCGCCTGGTTCTCCTGCCAGCGCTGATAGAGCTTCTGCTCGTCCGCGATGCTGGCGGCAACCTGAGTCTTGACCTGAATAAGCTGATTGTTCATGTCGATGATAGCCTGCTTGATAACCTTCTCGGGATTCTCGGCGCGATCCACGAGGTCATTCAAGTTGGCGCGGACCAGCGTGCTGACGCGGTCCAAGAGTCCGGGCATGTCGATCTATCTCCTTCTTACCACTCGCGGCAGTATCGGGCGCTGCGACATCGCCTACCGAAATCTGTCCGGTTCCCGCCGCTGCACACTCGCAATGTTACGACGTTTCTTCCCCCTGGAAGATCTTGATCTCGTACTGTTTGATCTCTTTCCCGATGCCCACCTCCACTGTACCAGTGCGTAACGCGGGATCGTCGGTAATCTCATTGTCCCCGAGGCGACGTACGACCAGTTGCTCGCCGGCGTCGCCGGTTAGGTACCAGTATTCCACTCGCTCACCACTCTGGCCGGACCTTCGGGTCACCACGTCGTTGGCGAAGCCGTGCTCGCCGCTGTGGAACGTCTTGTCGTTAACGACAACGGTATCGGCGACTGGAATGGGGACGTGGACTGTGGACGGTTCGTAGATGGTCAGCGTCAAGCCCTGGTCCTCATCGACATCCAGCCAGAGTCGGCGCTCCGGGCTCTGGATGAGGTAGGTCCACCAGAGGTCGCCGCCGTCGCCGTGCAGCTCGTGCCGCTGCTCGACGGTGAAGTCCTCCCCGAGATAGCTCACCGCGTCGCCCACCTGCAAGCTCTGCGCGGTGTGCTGCTGGATCTGTTGATGTTGATGGCCGAATAGCCGGTCAAAGATCACGTCGATTCTCCGTCAGTAGGTTTGACGATGGCTCCTTGCGGCGTGCTTCCGTTCGATGGACCCACACTGGGCGGCGGCGAAAGCCGTGCCAGCATATCCTCCAGCTTGAGTCCGGTCAGCGCCTCCAGCACCGCCGGCGCCTGCGCCACTATTTTAGCCACATCACCAGTTACCCGGTTTGCGCCCATGCCTCCCTGGCCGTCCATGGAGACCACGGTGATCTTATCCACCTTGGAGAGCGGCTCGGCGGCCGCCCTGACGATAAGCGGGATCGCTTCCAGCATCTTGTCCAGGATAGCGGCCTGCGTGTAGCCGCGGTAGGCGTCAGCCTTCAAGTTCATCGCCTTCGCTTCGGCGTCACCCTTGGTGCGAATGACGTCGGCCTCGGCGGTACCGGTGGCCTTGATGATCTCCGCCTGGGCGAGGCCCTGCTGGCGGGTCGCTTCGGCGCGACCCGTGGCTTCCAGACCTAACCGCTGGCGCTCGGCTTCGGCCAGCATCTGGATGCGCTGGCGCTCGATCTCGGCCGGTCGCAAAATGGTCGCGATGAGCTCCTTCTCCCGGCGCGTGATCTCCGCCTCCTGGACCTTGACCTGTTCGACCTTCTGCACCTGCTCCACTTGGACCTGGGCGGCAACGACCTGCTGTTGCATGATGTTCGACTGGATGTCGTAGGCTTTGTCGGCCTGAGCTTTCTGCGTCTGCACCGCCCGCGTGTAGTCGGCCCGCTTCAGATCCAGGTCGCGCTGCGCCTCAGCCTGGCGCGTCTGAGAAGCGGTCTCCGCGATCACCCGCTCTTGGTCGGCCTGCGATTTGGCCACCGACGCTTCACGCATCGTCTCGGCGCGCCGGATGGCGATATCACGCTCCGCTTCCGCCGCGGCAATATCCGCCTCGCGGCGGATGCGCGCCACGTCCGGCTTACCCATGTTCTCGATGTACTGGTTGCGATCCCGCACCTCGCGGATGGTGAAGGAGATGACCTCCAACCCCATTTTCGACAAGTCGTCGGCGGTGTTGGCGCGCAGCTTGTCGGCAACCATCTCCGGCTGCTTGACGATCTGCTCCACCGTGAGCTGACCGATGATGCCGCGGAGGTGGCCTTCCATGACCAACCGGATCAACCCTTCGCGAGCGTCCGGCGCTTTGGACAAGAACTGCTCCGCGGCAGTGAGCACGCTTTCGGGATCGGACTTCACCTTGATCTGGGCCACTGCTTCGACGTTTACCGCGACACCCTGTGTCGTGTACATATCCTGCTGAGGCGCGACGTCGAAGCTCATCAGCTCTAAGGCCAGCTCGCGAGCGCTATGGATCATCGGGAAGACCAGAGCGCCTTCGCCTTGGAAGATGTGGGTACCGCCAAAGCCGTAGCGAATAAGCGCCTGGTTCGGTCCGACCTTACGCAGCATGCTGGCCAGCACCGCCAGAGCCAGAGCTACCACGAGCACCAGCGCGACGACGATGCCGAGAATGGTTGGAACAATCATGATCCCTGCTCCTTTCCGCCGGATGTCGCCGGCAGGTCAACGCCGAGCGCGCCTCCCTTGAGCGCGCTGTCGTCGTGGTCTCCCGGTCTGTTGTTCACGAATTGCTCCCAAGGCTCGACCAGGGCGAGGCCGCCCTTCACTGCAACAATCACTACTTCCGCGTCATGAGGTAGGGCAACGCCTGTGGCCGATCGGGCGCCCATGGCCCTACGACGGCCCCGCTGACTGTAGATAATCTCGCCGACACCGTCCGCCCGGATCGGACTACTGACCCGCCCAACCTGGCCTTCCAGCAAATAGTCGGCAGGGTCCAGCGGAACCGACTGGGGGAGGAGCACACGTGCCAGGAATCGGAACACCAGCGCGGCCGCCGCAAGCCCGGCCAGCAGCGCCGCCAACGCGCTCACGCCGCCCCAGACGCCAAACGGACCGTGCAACAGGTATCCGATGCCGCCGAACCAGGTGATGAAGGTGAGGATGCTCATCGCGTTGAACGGGGTAGCCCCGTCGCTCGCGTGCGCGATGTGGCCAATGGCGGGGCTGCCCCCATGCAAATCAGCGTGCCCGACGTGGCCGAAGTGTATGTGGAGATCGCCAAGGTGGAACGACAGGTGCCCGACACCGGTGAGCATCGAGAGTAACACCATTATAAAGCCGAAACCGAAGCACACGAGAAAGACAGCGCTCAAGCCATCGATCACGTCTGACTCCCTCCTTCCTTGGCTCGCCCAGCCTCCTGTGCGGCCGTTGCCACCGCCGGACCCGTGCTCGCCATCCGGGCCTTCAGCTCCTGCAGTTGCGCGTCGACGACGGTCTCACGCTCGAGCGCGGCAAAGCGCTGTTCGAGCGGATCCTGCGCGGGAAGCTGAGGAATCGGACGCGTGACCGTCGCGCCGGCTTGAACACGCGCCTCGTCTTTCAACATGCGGACGCGGGTACGCTGCTCGGCATAGGTTAGCTCTGCGGAGCGAGCCTGCGCCGCATGGTGACGCGCTCGGCGGGCGGCCTCCGTCGCGAGGTCCGGGTCTCCGCTCCGCTCCGCGAGCTCGATGCGCTGTTGCCAGCGTTGGGTCTCCTGCCGCTGATGGTGGGCTTCACGCCACCACCAGTCTTCAGCGGCGATGGCGGCGGCCAGGGCGTTGCGGTATTCTCGTCGAATGGTGTAGGCGCTCATCCTACCTTTTCCACCTCCTCACTCGCGGACGTCGACCGGGCCAACTCGGTCAGCCGCTCCGGCGCCAGCTCCAGCAAGGCATCCAGCGCTTCCAAGGTCTGCCTGGGATGGGGCTGACGGCGGAGCTTGAGCAAGAAATGCAACACGAGCGGGTCGTCGCGCCAGGGATCCACCTGGTCGCCGAGCCACCCGGTCAAACGATCCCCTCCGGCAGCGTCTCGATCGCCAACTCCGGACAGGAGCTCTGTCTCAAAGCCTTCGGGATCGCTCACCAGGTACCCTGGGTGTACCTTATAGAATGCGGCCAGCGACGAGCGGGTGCGCTCGGTCATATGGCCGCGCGCACCGGTTTCAAGTTGCGAGAGATAGGCGGGGCTGATCGACTGTTCCGCGCCGAGCTCCTGACGCATCAGTCGGTGGACTTCGGCCTTGGTGAGGGAGCGTCCGAACCCGCGCTGTGTCCCTTCGACGTAGCGAAGGTGCTCGAGCTTCTGCGCGAGACGCACCATCTGACCCCTTTGCAATCTGCTACCAAGTGTATCGCAAATTGCAACGAAGGGCAATTCAGGGGATGAGGGCGCATCACATCCATCGCATCTGTCAATACTGGCAGGAGCCAAGGCGGCGGTCGCCGCCCCCGGCACGACCGCCGCCAATATCCTTACGCAGCTCGCTTTGGGCTTAGCGGCGCGGCTGCCCACCGCGCGGCGCCAGGCCTCCTCGGAAATCCGGCGCGGCGATTGCCAGCCGCACGCTGCCCATGTCGGTCATGCGCGACACCAGCCTCGGCTCAAGCCGGTCGAGGGGGGCGTTGGTGGTGACGACGGTGGGCAGACGGTGATTGTAGCGGTAGTTGACGATCTGGAAGAGCTTCTCCTCGGCCCACGGTGAGCTGCTGTGCGCTCCCAGGTCGTCCAGAATGAGCAAGGGCGCCGTCCGCACCTCGTCGAACAGGACGTCGTACGTCACCGTGCTCGTCGGGGAGAAGGTGGCGCGCAGGTGATCGAGCAGGTCAGGCACCACCTGAAACAGCGCCGGCTCGCCGCGCTGGATGCGCGCGTTGGCGATGGCGACCGCCAGGTGCGTCTTGCCGCAGCCGTAGTCGCCTAACAGCACCAGCCATGAGCTGGGATCGTCCGCATAGCTCTGCGCGTTGCGCAAGGCGCGCTTCAGGCTGCGGAAGATCTCCTGCCGGTGCGCGGGATGCGCGAGGACGGCCTCGTCATAGGGGATACCGTCGGTCTCAAACGTATCGAACGTCATGTTGCGGAGCTGCTCACCCATACGGCTCATCTGGAACAGGCGCTCGAGACGGCTTTTTTTGAGCGCATCGGTCTTGCAACGACAGGGTGCGGCTCGCCCGAAGTCTGGGTGGTCCACGGGCAGCTCCTGTCGCACCCAACCGGCGCCGCCGCACCAAGGGCAAGAACGGCCGTCCCCGCCCAGATCAAGAGCGGACGAGACGACCGTAGTGGCCTTGGGTGTAGCGCTCAGCGCTGGCAGGCGACCAAGGACCTCGCCGAGACGTTGCATCGCCTCTTCCCTCCAGTTCCCAGCGTTCCAGGATGCGCGCGATGTAACGCCAGGAGCGACGGTTGCGTTCGGCCGCCTCCCGAATGGCGTCGCGCACCCAACCGGACGGATATCGTTCCTCAGCGTCGCGGAGCGCATCGGCGACCAACGGGGTAAGTAAGCCCACGTTCTGTTCATAAAGGCTATAGACGGTCGGCTCGTCGGGGTTCAAGGCGCCGGTCATCGCCCGATCGGGCGACGTGGCAGCCGGTTCGACTGATTTGGGCAGTCCATCTGACGCAGGCAGCGTGGCCACTCGGGCCGTCGCCATGGCGCGCCGGCCCGCCGGGGAATTGAGGAAATACCACACTTCTTGGGCAGCGGTCTCGTGCGCCTGGACGCGCAGCAAGACGCGACGCGTCACGGTGCGCTCGATGGCTTCCCGGAGCAACTCCACGGCCGGACGAGACTCACCGGCGCTCATGCTGCGCAGCAACACGGGATCGCCTATCAACTCTCGTTCCGTGACGTAGCGATTGATTGGATCTCGCGTGGTGAGCAGCCAGAAGACGTGCAGCAGCAGCTTGATCTCGCCGAGGTGGTCGAGCTGTGGCAAGAGTCGGACAAAGAACTCGTCGGGCACCGCGACCAGCCTGGCCTGCCGCGTGGCGAAGCCGGGGAACCCCAGTTGCCGGTCTGCCTCACCCACCGTCGGGTCGCCGATACAACTCGAGATCCACGAAGCGCGCGGTCTGCTCCAGCCAGCGCAGGCTGACCTGCCCGACCGGCCCATTGCGGTGCTTGGCCACAATGATGTCCGCGATGCCCTGCCGGTCGGTGGAGGGGTTATACACCTCGTCGCGATAGATGAACATCACCACGTCAGCGTCCTGCTCGATCGAGCCCGATTCGCGAAGGTCCGACAGCATCGGTCGGTGATCCTGGCGCGATTCGACTCCGCGGGAGAGTTGCGCCAAGGCAACAACCGGTACGCTGAGCTCGCGAGCCAGACCCTTGAGCGATCGGGAGATCTCTGATATTTCCTGCACACGGTTGCCATCGCGGCTGTTCCGTCCCTGCATGAGCTGAAGATAGTCGATAACGAGCATGCCCAGGGGAGACTGAGTTGCTAGTCGCCGAGCCTTCGCCCGCACCTCCATCACGGAGATTCCTGCTGTGTCATCGATGAAGATGGGCGCCTCCGACAACGCACCCGCCGCGGCCACAATTCGCTCTAAGTCGCGATCCTCGAAGTTCCCTGTGCGGAGTTTCTGTTGATCCACGCCGGATTCAATCGCGACAAAGCGTTGAACGATCTGTTCAGCAGACATCTCCAATGCAAAGATACCCACCGTAGTCTGATGCTTCATGGCCGTCGCGTGGGCTAACGAAACCGAAAGCGCTGTTTTCCCCATGCTAGGCCTCGCCCCGATGATAATCAAATCGGAGGGCTGAAGACCGCCGGTGAGCCTGTCCAGATCCGCGAAGCCCGTAGGGACGCCTAATACGCTTCCACGGTGCTGGTGGACGTAGTCGATGTGGTCCAAATAGTCGTGCAAGAGCGCGCGGATGGGGATGAAGTCGCCGGCGAGACGGCGTTGGGAAACGGCAAAGAGCGTCTGCTCGGCTTTGTCGAGCGTGGATTCGATGTCGTCGCTATCTTCGAAGGCCATGCCGGCGATCTGGCCGGCGGCGGCAATCAGGCGACGCAACGTTCCGGTGCGCTCGACGATCCGTCCATAGTGCTCCACGTGCGCCGACGTTGGCACCATGTTGACCAGGGTGGTGATGTAGGCTGGCCCGCCGACCTCATCGAGGACATTGCGACGCGCCAACTCGTCGCACAGCGTGATCAGGTCCGCCGGGTCGTGCCGCTCGTTGAGGTCGACGACCGCCGAATAGACAGTCCGGTGCGCCTCGCGATAGAAGTCGTCGGGCTTGAGAAACTCGGCCACCCGAACATAGGCATCGGGGTCGATGATCAGGCTACCCAGCGTAGACTGCTCGGCCTCGATATTGTGAGGCGGCTGCCGGTCCACCGCCATTTGGCTATTCTTCCTGCACGGTGACCGAGACCTGGGGACGCAGGTCGGACGCTATGCGGACCGGCACCTGATGCGTCCCCAGCGTCCGGATAGGCTCCTCGAGATCGATTCGCCGCCGATCGACGGTGATCTTTGACTGCTCTTCGAGAGCATCGCCAACATCCTTGCTGGTGATTGAGCCGTAGAGCCGGCCCCCTTCGCCTACCTTAACCTTGAAGGTAACCGCAGCGCCCTTCAACCGTTCGGCGAGCGTCTCCAGCTCGCCCCGATTCTTCTCTTCCCGACGCCGTTCTGTCTCACGCCGCTGCTGAAGCTGTTTGAGTTGACCGGCGCTGGCCTCCACGGCCAGTCCGCGCGGGAGCAGAAAATTGCGCGCATAGCCATCGGCAACGTCCTTGACGTCGCCCTCGGCGCCCAGGTTCGATACGTCCTTGATCAGAACAAGCTTCATGTCGGCTCCCTTTCGCATCCTACCACTGGCCCCGCGCCAGAGCCGGGCAGCGTGTGTCTCTGAGACTCAGCCCACCCGATCGTACCGGCATGACTGACGGAGGGAACGCGAGTATACCCTGCCCAAACCTGCGAGTTGACCATGGGGAAGGGCAGCCTTAGGGTATTTTCGTTACATTGGCGATGCCGGGGCGGGGACTGCGGTCCCCGCCCCGGCACACCCGCTCAAGTGCGCCACACGTTTTCGCGCCGGCCAGTTGGTCCGAGGCGGTAGGATAG
>CALBSQ010000329.1 GCA_937967325.1 uncultured Chloroflexota bacterium | reverse complement strand
GTTAGCGCGTCGTCGAAGGCCGCTTGCGTGCGAATGAGGATTGCGCCGTACTGCTCGGCCAGGCGATGGACGACGAGGATGTACTGGTCGATCAACGCTCGGAACGCATCTTGTCGGTCGGACTCGATGACGTACGGCTCCATCAGAATGAGCCGGGCGCTCGTCTCCTCCTTGGCGCGGCGCAACAACCGTTCGTAGGTGGCGGCATACTCGTCGAGCGGCACCGCCTCCGCCGCGCGGCCGGCCACGGTCCGCCACACGTCATTGATGCCAATCTTGACCGACAGCCAGTCCGGTCGAAGCGCGATGACGTCGTCGTCCCAGCGCGCCGCCAAGTCGCGGACGGTATTGCCACCGATGCCGCGATTCAGGATGTCCAGGTTGAGCGCCGGATAGCGCGCCAGCAAGAAGGCGCGCGCGAAGTGAACGTACCCATTCCCGAAGGGCGCACTCGGCGGCTGGCGGCGGCCGCAATCGGTGATGCTGTCGCCGATGAAGACCACACGCTGGGACTGGCGAAATACAAGATCACTCACGATGTCCTATGATCCGTTCCCTTGGACGATGCCTCCGACCTGGCGATTATATCGGCAACCGCCCCGCCGCCGCGGCAGCCCACCCGGAGCGCGGGCGTCCCGCCCGCCCGGTCGCTGCAAACTTCGCCTAGCTTGCCAGTCGGCCAAAAGCACATCGGATGAGAATCCCGTGGCGGGCGGGACGCCCGCGCTCCGGCCGCCAGACGCCTGGGCGGTACGATCCCGCCGTGCCGCTAGCTCCCGGCCAGATTCTGGATGCTGGCCACGACCTGGCTGAGCGGCGCCTCGCCCGGCACGCGGATGCGGGGCATCTGGTACGGCGCCTCGCTGGTTTCCTCCGCGCCGGCGACCTTGGGGTCGAGCAGACCGGCGACGTACCCAGACTGCGGCGCCAGCCGTAACAGGCGCTGTTGTGCCGCCGGGGTCCGGCTGCGAAACGGCTCACCGGAGGGGTAACAGATCACCTGAGGCGCCACGCCAAGGTGCTGCGTGATGGCGTCGCGCGAGCCGTCCAACTCGCCGCGGGCGTCCTGCTCGGATAGGATGCCGAGGTCCCGATGATCGACGGTATGCGAGCCGATTTCCATTCCCGCCGCTGCCAGGCCGGCGATCTGGTCCCAGCTCATGTATTGCAAAGGACCATGCGTCGCGCCGACATAGCCAGTGATGATGTTGAACGTCGCGGTCAAGTGGCGCTGCATCAGGGCCGGCGCCGCATACTGCGCGTTGTCCAGGTACCCGTCGTCGAAGGTCAGCACGATCGGGCGCCGCGGCAGCCGGACCCCGTCATACAGCGCAGCCATGAGCTGGGCAACGCTGATCGTATGGAAGTCGTGCGTCACGAGCCAATCAAGCTGCTCGGTAAAATGCTCCGGCGTTACGGTGAGGTCCACCGCCAGGCGGTAGTCATAGTCGCTCATGCGCGGGGTGCGCTGGGGAGCCGGCGCTACATGGTGGTACATCATGATCGGCACACGGAGCCGTCGCGTGGGCGGCCGCGCCGGCACGAGGACCGGACCGAGCGGGCCGGCTGGGCCGTCGTCGGCAACCTTCCAGGCAGTCCCGTCGCGCACGAGCACCACGGCGCCGCGAAGTACGAGGCTGCCGGGCGGCATGGCGTAGGCGGCGGTGCGATCCAAGGTCACCTGCGCGTCCAACCGGACGGCATCGACCGGCTGCGTAGTAAAGCGGACATCGTTCCAGTCGGGCACGAGTACCGGGGCACTTAGGCTCACGGCAACGACCGTGGACTTACCGTTAGGAGCAAACTTGGCGGCGAGGAAAGCGGCGAACGCGCCCTCATCGGTCCAGCGCCGCCGCGCCAGTGCATCGCTCAACTCCCACATTGCCGGCCACTGCTGCGCCTGAAGGGCGTGGACGTACTCGAGGGCAACGGCTTGCGCTACTCCCGCATCCGCGGCGGAGCGGGCGGGGCAAGCCCCGCCCCTACAACCCGACGAGGACGAGGGCGTTGAGTTGGACCTTGACATCGACGCGGCCGTAGCTAAGTCGATAGACGCCGTGTGTTCACTCGGCTGCTGCGACGCCGTGCTGCCCACGGGAGACGAGACACCGCTTACCGTCTCGGCGGCAGCAGGACCCACCGCCGCCGACAGCGCGCTCGCGGCGCCGACACCCGCCACCGAGACATGCACGGCGCCCCCCTCCGCCGCGCGTGACAGGGGTGCGGCTTGCCCTGCCCTCTCGGGGCCGCCGCCCGCCGCGGAATGTAGGGGCGGGACTTGCCCCGCCCGCTCCGCCGCGGATGCGTGAACTCCGGCGCAGCCGGCTAGCAGGACCAGGCACATCGCGAGCAGCAGCCGGCGCAAGCGTCAGCTATCGCTTTCCGCGGCCAGAACCGGTGTCGCACCCGCGGGAACTTCCGGTCGGACGACCTGCCGATCGCTGTCCTTGTGCTCGACGCGCTCGATGGCGATCACGTCCTTGATCCGCCCCATCTTCTCGAGTACGGTGCTCAATTGATCGACGCTGCAGACCTCCAGGGTGGCCGTGATGAGCGCCGTGTGATTCTGCTTCTTAGTGGCAACGTTGGCCGAGGTGAAGTTGATGTTGGCCTCCGCAACGACGGTTGCGACGTCACGCAGCAGGCCTTCGCGATCGGCCGCCTCAACGCGGATGGAGACCGGATAGGTAACCTGGCTTTTCTCTCCCCACTCCACGCGCACGAGCCGTTCGCGCTCGTCCTCATTTCTCACGTTCGGGCAGTCGGCGCGATGGATAGTGACGCCGCGTCCTCGGGTGATGAAGCCTTGAATCGCATCACCGGGGACGGGACGGCAGCAGGCGGCAAGGCGAGTAAACAGGTCGCCAACGCCCATGACCTTGACGCCCTGACCTTGGCGCTCGATCGGCACGAAGAGCGGCGAATCGGACGGGAGGGGGACCTCATCGCCCGTGCGCAGACCCAGGCGCGTGATGACCGCCTGCGCCGTCGCCTCACCGAAACCGATGGCGGCGAACAGATCGTCCAGTTCCTCGTAGTGCATTTGGCGCGCTACCTCGCGCAGACGATCGGTATTCACGCCCTCCAGCGTGTGCGCGGCGATACGCTTGAGCTCTTTGTCCAGCAGCTCACGGCCGCGCGTCACGTTCTCTTGACGCTCCAACCGCTTGAACCACTGGCGGATGCGCTGCTGGGCGGTGCTGCTCCGCACGAAGTTCAGCCAGTCGCGGCTGGGGCCGCGCTCGCTTTTGGTCGTGAGGATCTCCACCACATCGCCGTTTTGCAGGTGATAGTCCAGTGGCACCAGGCGGTTATTCACGCGCGCCCCGATGCAGTGGTGGCCAACCTCAGTGTGGACGCGATAGGCAAAGTCGATGGGCGTGGAGCCGGCGGGCAGATCCTTTATGTCACCTTGTGGCGTGAAGGCGAAGACCTGATCCTCGAAGATGTCCACACGCACGGCGTCGATGAGCTCCTGGGCGTTGGGCAGCTCCTTTTGCCAGTCGATAAGCTGCCGCACCCAGCGGATCATCTGCATCGGCATGGGGACCGAGCCGCCGTGCTCCTTGTAGTACCAATGGGTAGCGACGCCGTACTCGGCAACGCGATGCATGTCGTGCGTACGAATCTGGATTTCGGTCGGCCGCCCCTCTTCACAAAAGACCGTCGTGTGCAAGCTCTGGTAGCCGTTGGACTTAGGGACGGCGATGTAGTCCTTGAAGCGGTGCGGCAAGGGCTTCCAGAGCGTGTGGACCACGCCGAGCGCAGAGTAGCAGTCGTGGACTGACTCGACGATGATACGCACGGCGATAAGGTCGTAGACCTGGCCGATGTCCCCTTCGTGCCGGATGAGCTTGTTGTAGATGCTCCAGGCGTGCTTCGCCCGCGCCGATACGGCCGCCTGCACGTGCTCTGCCTGGAGCTGCTCCGTCAGGATTGCCGCGACGCGCTCGGCGTAGGCCGTGCGCTCGGAGCGTTCCTCGCCGACCAGTCCGGCGGCCCAGGTGTAGCGATCAGGCTCTAAGACGGCGAAGGCCAGATCCTCGAGCTGCGACTTGACGGCGAACACGCCGAGCCGCCCAGCCAGGGGCGCGTAAATATCGATCGTCTCCTCGGCCAGGCGCTGCCGCCGGTCGGGGGCCAGGGCGCCGATGGTCTCCATATTGTGGAGGCGGTCAGCCAGCTTGATCAGCACGACGCGGGGATCTTCCGCCATGGTCAGAAACAGCTTGCGAAGCGTCTCCTGTTGCGCCCGCCGCGATCGCTCGCGATCGGTGCGCTTCCTACGGTCCAGGTCGTCCCGCTCTGCCAGCGCCGCTGCCGCGACCATGCTGCGCTCGCGGCGGCCCTTCTCGACCACCGAAAACTTGGTGACGCCGTCGACCAGGCGAGCAACCGTCTCACCAAACTGCTCCCGAATGCCGTCGGCCGTAACTTCCGTATCCTCGACGACATCGTGGAGCAGCGCCGCCGCCAGGGTGACGCCGTCGAGCTGCATCTCGGCCAGCAACACGGCCACGGCCAGCGGGTGGACGATGTAGGGTTCACCCGACTTACGGCAGGCGTCGCCGTGCGCTTCGGAGGCTACCGACAAGGCCCTGCTGATCAGAGCCAGATCCTTTACCGCGCTGTAGCCGTGTACGAGCGCGAACAGCCGGTCCTGCAGATCGGCAACCGCCGGGTGGACTGGAGGAAGCCCTGGCACAAAGTTAAGCACGCGGGCAGTAGCGCCATCGACCATGCTCTGTGGACCCCCATGTCTGGATGGCGACCAGTATACCCTACGGCCTTGTTGGAGCGGTCGGCTGGTGGCGTGCCCTCATCCGACCTCCCCGCGCACGGACCGGAGCAGCGTGGCCATCTCGATGGCGGCGGTGGCCGCGTCCGCTCCCCGGTTCCCCGCCTTGATGCCGGCCCGGTCGAAAGCCTGCTCGTGATTCTCGGCGGTCACCACGCCGAAGATGCACGGGATGCCCGTCTGGAGACCGACGTGCTGCACCCCGCTGGTAGCGGCCGCCGCGACGTGGTCGTAGTGGCTGGTCGCGCCACGAATGATGCAACCCAGGCAGATCACCGCATCGACTCGTTTGCTAGTCGCTAGCGCCAACGCTGCCGTGCCTAATTCGAAGGAGCCGGGTACCCAAGCGACCTCGACGTCGCCGTCGCACACCCCGTGGCGGCGCAGCGCCGACTCGCAGCCGGCCAGCAATTGCTGGGTGATGAGCTCGTTGAACCTGCCCACCACGATGCCGATCCGAAGCCCGGTACCGACCAACGAGCCCTCATGTACCTTAGCAGCCATGAACGCACACCTCTTCCCGACCGCTAACCACAACGCCATCAACCGGGGAACGCTCCGACTCGCCGCGAGGCTCTCCTCTGTCGGACTGCTTCGGCGGCTCCCTGAACGGCGCCATGTGATGATCGTCAGGCAACAGGTGGCCGAGTTTGGTCCGCTTGGCCTCAAGGTAGCGCGCCCGCTCCGGGCGGGCGGGTGCGAGCAGCGGGAGGCGCTCCACCACAGTGATCCCAAACTCGCCCAGTGCCGACACTTTGCGCGGATTGTTCGTCAGGAGGCGTACACGCGTCACGCCCAGCTCGCGCAGGATTTGGGCGCCGGCGCCATAGTGCCGCGCATCAGCAGGGTAGCCCAACCGCTCATTCGCTTCCACCGTATCCAGCCCGGCATCCTGTAGCGCGTAGGCCTGGAGCTTGGCCGGCAGACCGATGCCACGGCCCTCCTGGCGCAGGTACACCAGCGCCCCTCGCCCTTCGCGGGCGATTGCCGACAGCGACAGCTCGAGCTGGTCGCCGCAATCGCAGCGCAGCGAGCCGAGCGCATCGCCGGTGAGGCACTCGGAGTGCAGCCGCACCAGTGGCGGCGGGCCGACGGCGATGTCACCCAGCACGAGACCAAGGTGGTGCTCGCCGCTGGTGACGTCGCGAAAGTCGATCGCGCGGAAGTTGGCCGCTCGGGTCGGTAGGAGGGCCTCACCACCGCGCTCGACCAAGCGCTCGTACCTCCACCGATAGGCGATCAGGTCGGCGATCGTGATAATGCCAAGGCCGAAGCGGGCGGCGTACGCCAGAAGCGCCTCGCCGCGCCGAGCCTGGCCGTCGTCGCCCAACACCTCGCAGACCACACCGGCCGGGGCCAGCCCGGCCAGGCGCGCCAGGTCGACGGCCGCTTCGGTGTGGCCGGGGCGCCCGATGACGCCGCTCGGATGGGCGCGCAGCGGAAAGATGTGGCCGGGCCGCAGCAGGTCCGCGGGCTGGGATGCCGGATCGATCAGCGCCCGCACCGTTGCCGATCGATCCTGTGCCGAGATACCCGTCGACGTTCGGGTCCGCGCGTCAACGCTGATGGTAAAGGCAGTGCCATGCGCCTCCGTGTGCTCGCGGGGCGAGACCATCGGCGCCAAGCCAAGCGCATCCAGGCGATCGGCGGTCAGCGCCGCGCACACGAGTCCACGACCGTGCGTGATCATGAAGGTGATGGCCTCTGGCGTGGCGTGCTCCGCCGCGACGATCAGATCGGCCTCGTTTTCCCGCCGCAGATCGTCCGTCACCAGCACCATCTTGCCAGCGCGTAGCCGCTGCAGCGCCTCTTCGACGGGGATTAGGGGTTGGGGG
>CALBSQ010000328.1 GCA_937967325.1 uncultured Chloroflexota bacterium | reverse complement strand
ACACGCGTAAGATCGTCGGCAGCGTCAGATGTGTATAAGAGACAGCCCTGACCCCCGACCCCTCGCCCCTGAATCGCGGCCAGTACCGTCGGATAGATATCCACCGGCTGCACCAGCTCCGAGCGCCGCTGACCGCCGAGCGCGTCCGGATGGTAGACGAAGAAGGGAACGGCAGCAATCTCTTGATACAGGTTGGAATCGCCATGCACCGTCGACGGTTTGCCGATCATGCCGTGTTCACCGAAGAGATGGCCGTGGTCGGTGGTAACGATGAGCATCGTGTCGTTCAGGCGACCCAGCCGCTCCAGGCGATCCAAGAAGTAGCCGAGCCAGGTGTCCACCAGCGCGACTTCGCCGGCGTAAAGGCCGCGAACGTCGCGCAGCTCCGCGTCGCTGTAGCGGCTGGCCGGGCCGTAAATGGGCCAAAGCATGCGCTCCTCGCCGGGGTGGTCTTCGTAGCGCCGCCGGTACGGCTCCGGTGGGTCAAAAGGCTCGTGTGGGTCGAAGCAGTCGATCAGGAGGAAGAAGGGCTGGGCGTCGCGGTTGGCGTCGACCCACTCCGCCGCGGCGCAAAACGTTCTGGCGGCGAAGGTGTATTCCTCAGACCTCCAGCTCAATCCGTCTCGCCATGGCGCCGTGTTGGCCCAGTACTGCCGCCAGCCGCGATGAATCTTGCTGAACTCCGGCCCGGGCCAGCGCACGTCGCCGGCTGCCAGGCGCCAGGCGTCCTTCTCCTGGCCACGGATAAACTCCCACGATTCAAACCCGAAGTGGTAGTTTCCCGACCCGTGCTCGAAAAGGTGGTAGTGATCCGTGATCAGGCCGGTATGCACGCCGGCCGCGCTCAACACTACCGGAAGGGCGTGGTCGCCCGGCTCCAGCGGCCCCCAACCGCGCCAAGGAAACTCGTAGCGCCCGGTCCAGAGGTCGCGCCGCGCGGGCATGCAAGGGTAGGAGGTCAGGTAGGCGTTGTCGAAGGTCGTCCCCATATCCGCCAGGCGCTGGAAGTTCGGGGTCGCGACCCGCGTGCCGCCATAGGGACTCAGGTAATCACGGCGCAGCGTGTCGATCAGGACGACGATGACGTTCATTTCGCGATCCCACGGTCCCTGCCATCGGTCGGCAGGAGTAGGCTACGCTGGATTGGCGCACAAGGCAAGTGGATTACTTCCCTGCTGTACACTTGGTAGCGTTGGCGCCGTCAAGCATCAACCCGACGTGGACGCCGCCATCATGGATCGTCGCGACACGGAGCACGTGAGCGAGTAGGCTGTGGAGGAGGAGATGCAGCCATGGCAGCAACCGCTGCGCCGAACAAGCGCTACAGCGTCGACGACCTGGCCCAGTTCCCCGACGATGGCAGGCGCCGAGAGCTCGTGGACGGCCGGATCGTGGAGTGGGAAGTGACGACGCTGCGCCACAGTTTCTTCCTGGGCGCACTGGTGGGGATGGTCCGGGCCTTCGTGCTGCAGCATCGTCTCGGTCTGGTGGCGGGAGGCGATCCGATGGTGCGGGTCCAGGGCAGCCCGTTTAACGCTCGCGGTCCGGACATCGCCTTCTATGCGCGAGGACGCCGGCTCGGTGACCTGGACGCCGCGTCGACGGAAATCGCTCCCGATTTCGTGATCGAAATTCTCTCGCCATCGGATAAGGCGAGCGATATGCAGGCAAAGGTGCGGGACTGGCTGCACGCCGGGGTGCGGCTGCTCTGGTACGTCGACCCCGAGGCGGGCGTGACCACGGTCTATCGAGGAAACCAGATCGCCTCCGTCGACGCGGGTGAGGTGCTCGATGGCGGCGACGTGCTTCCGGGACTCCAGTTGCGCTTGCGCGACGTCTTCGACGAGCTGGCAATCATGAACATCGACGAGGCATAGGCCGTCCGGTGGCCCAAGGCGGCAGAGGAACGTCGTGGATACAGTCATTACCCTCTGCCGCTGGCGCCCAGCTCCGTGCGGCCGCCAACCTCTGGCGGCGCTCGTTCGGCCTCGTCTTTGCCGCGGCGCCGCGCCAGGCGACGGCCATGGGTGTCCTCATGCTGGCGCAGGCGTTCCTGCCGGTGGCGACGCTGTGGGCCTCGCGTGGCGTGGTCAACGCCGCGGCGCGGGCCTTTGGCCTGGCTGGCCCCGCCGCGGGAGACCCGACCCTGGGCGTCGGCGTCTGGATCGGCATCGCGGTAGTGGCGATCCTGGGGCAGCAGCTCCTCGGGCCGCTGTTTCAGGCCGCGCAAGAGGCGGCGGGGGAGCGGGTAGTCGTCCACGTCAACGGTGAGCTGCTGGCGGCGGCCAACCGCTGGCGTGGTCTGGCGCGTTTCGAGGATCCGGTGTTTGCCGATCGCCTGGCCACTGCGCGCGAGCACGCCACGCAGAGTCCCGTTGACCTCGTCTCCTATGGAGGTCGCTTCCTGCAGTCGCTGTTCACGATCGTTGCAATGGCGACGGTGCTCTGGCGCGTCCATCCCATCGTTCCTTTCCTGCTGGTGCTCGCCCACATCCCTCAGGCCCTGCAGGAGAACACGTTTGCTCAGGAGATGGCCGACGCCGTCACCCATCAGAGCGCGGACGAGCGCAAGCTCAGCAGCTATTTCGGAGCCGTCCTGGGGGTAGAGGCGGCCAAGGACGTTCGACTATTCGCTCTTGGAGGCTTCTTCCACAACCTGTTCTCCTCCGGCTTCGATCGAGCAACGGACAACCTCTGGGCGCTGCGGCGGCGTTTGGTGCGACGTATGCTGCCCGCACAGGTACTTTCCGGTGCGGCTGCCGCGGCCGTCTACCTCTACACCGTTCGGCAGGTGTTGTACGGCGGCTTCAGCCTGGGCGACCTCGTCCTGTTCGGCGGGGCACTTGCTCAACTCGAGGGTGCGCTGAATATGGCCGGCTTCAGCGTCGGCTTCTTCGCCGAGATCTTCACCTGGCTGCCGAGCCTGTTCGCGGTGCTCGACGCCGGCCCGGACTTGCCCCTACCCGCCCAGCCGCTGCCGGCGCCCCGTCCCATCCGCTCCGGGCTGGTCTTGGACCGGGTCAGCTTCCGCTACCCCGGCACGGAGCGCGACGTCCTGCACGATGTCTCCTTCGCCTTGCAGCCCGGCGAGCGCGTGGCCCTGGTCGGGCGCAACGGCGCGGGCAAGACGACGTTGGTGAAACTGCTCGCCCGTCTCTACGACCCTACCGAGGGCCGCATCCTGCTCGACGGCATCGACCTGCGCGACTATGACCTGGATGACCTGCGCCGCCAGGTCGCCGCCGTCTTCCAGGACTTCGTCAGTTACCAGCTCAGCGCCCAGGAAAACGTGGGGCTGGGCGACGTGCAGCACCTGGATGACCTCGCCCAGGTACAGACGGCGGCGCGCAAGGGCGGGGCCGCGACACTCATCGAAGGGCTGCCGAAGACATACGCCACGCCGCTGGGGAGTCAGTTCGGCGGAGTGAATCTCTCCGACGGGCAGTGGCAGAAGCTCGCCTTGAGTCGTGCGTTCATGCGGCAGGCGCAACTGCTGATCCTGGACGAGCCGACGGCGTCCCTGGACGTGCAGGCGGAGTACGATGTGTACCTACGCTTCGCCGAGCTGACCCAGGGCGCGATGGCCGTGCTGGTGAGCCACCGCTTCTCCACCGTGCGGATGGCCGAGCACATCGTCTACCTGGAGGACGGGCGGTTAGCGCAGGAAGGTAGCCACGAGGAGTTGCTCGGGCGAGACGGCGGTTATGCTCATCTTTATCGTCTGCAAGCAGAACTGTATCAATGAAGGGGCAGGACCCGCGACGGCTCCGGTCACGAGGGGGCGGGCTGCCATCCGGCAGGCCAGATCCAATGATTCACTGTAGGGGCGTGGCTTGCCGCGCCCTTCGTGGCGATGCCAGCTGCGCCTGGCCGGTCAGGTTGGGCGCGACAAGCCACGCCCCTACAGCAATCGCCCCCCAATGGTATTCCACATGACAAGTGATCCGTTACGGGTGCGGTTGCAGGCGGCGCGGCAATCCGCGGGCGCACTGGCCCTGACGCTGGGCCGCTCGCTCCGTCTGATCTGGCAGGCCGATCGGCGCAGGGCATCGGCGTACCTGCTGCTCACAGTGGGGCAGGGATTGATCCCCGTGGCGGCGGCCTGGCTCGCCAAACAGGTGCTAGACCGTGTCGGCGCCGTGCTGGCGCTGCACCGGAACGGGACTATCCCTGATGCCGTCACGGTCAACAGTGTGATGGTTGTGGCCGCTGCCTCCGTGGCCGTGCAGTTCGCCGCTCGTTTTCTGCGACCCATCCATCGCCAGCTCCAGGGCAACTTGCTCACCCGCGTCAACGGCCACATCCTACGCCAGATGATGGTCATGGGTGGCGACATACCCGACCTGGATCACTTCGAGCGGAAGGCGTTTCACGATGAGCTCTCGCTCCTGGAAAGGGAGGTGTCCTGGCGACCGAAGACGCTCATGGGCTGGCTGCACTCCATAGGAATGGCGACATTGACACTGGCCGGCTCGTTGGTGCTCCTCTGGAGCTTGCAGCCTCTCCTGCCGCTTGCCCTGATGGCTTGTGGTATCCCCCAGATCTTTGCCGAGAACCGGCAGCAGACGCGGGTCTACCGGTCGATCACGGACCGATCGGAGTCAGCTCGGATGATGGCATATTGCGCCTCGCTGGCGACCGACGCTGGCGCGGCCAAGGAGCTGCTGGTTTACGGAGTCGGACCATGGTTCGTTGCCCGCTGGCGTCGACTGGCCGGCGCTGCCTTGACGGAAATGGCGCGGGTGCGCCGCGCCGGCTTGCGTCTCGCCCTGGCTATCGTCGGCGGCAACGGCATCGCGCTCGCTCTTGGCTTCGCCTATATCGCGTCCCAGGTGGGGAGTAGTCGGCTGACGGTGGGCGACTTCGCCCTCTACCTGAGCCTGGTCGCGGTGTTACAGGACAACCTATCGGCATTAACGACGGGAGTCGGAAGTACGATAGGTACCTTGCGCTTCATGGCGCGGCTATTCAGTTTTCTCTATGAGACCCGACCCAGCATTTCAGTCGCGCCGCCGGAAGTGGCCGTGCCGGTGCCATCACGGCTTCGGAATGGAATCGAGCTCCGTCGCGTCGGGTTCGCCTACCCCGGTCAAGAGCAGCAAGTGCTCAGTGACGTCACCTGTACGCTCCGGGCGGGGGAGACTGTGGCGTTGGTCGGCGCGAACGGCACCGGCAAGACCACGCTCGTCAAGCTGCTCACGCGGCTCTACGACCCCACCGGCGGCGAGATTCTCCTCGACGGCCTCCCCATCGCGGCCTACGACCTCCCCAGCCTGCGCGGTCGGATCAGCGCCCTCTTCCAGGACTTCGCCCACTTCGCCCTCTCCGCCCAGCACAACGTCGGGGTGGGCGACGTCGGCCATGCCGACGACCGGGAACGCGTGCTGGCGGCGTCTCGCTGGGCAGGAGCGGACGCGGTGCTGGAGAAGCTTCCAGCCGGCTGGGACACCCCGCTCACGCGCGCCTTCGCGGGGGGCGTGGACCTCTCGGGCGGGGAGTGGCAGAAGGTGGCGACGGCGCGGGCCGCCATGCGCGAGGCGGCGCTGGTGGTCCTGGACGAGCCGACGGCGGCGCTGGACGCCCAGGCCGAGCACGAGCTGTTCACGCGCTTCCGGCAGCTGGCCGAGGGCCGGACGGTGTTGCTGATCAGCCACCGCTTCAGCACGGTGCGCATGGCCGATCGCGTCCTGGTGCTGGAGGGCGGGCGGATCGTCGAGGCCGGGAGCCACGCCGAGCTGACAGCCCTGGGCGGGCGCTACGCCGCGCTGTATGAGCTGCAGGCCGGGCGGTACCGGGATTGAGCACAGAGTACGCCGCGAGCTCAACTGCCCATTCATGGGCAGGCTAAGTGTACAAAGCCGGCTCAAGCCGGCTGAGCGAGAGAAGTCCAGAATGCACCGCTTAAAATGACCCGTGAGACGCCACTTGATGATTGGATTACGCTCTTATGGGCATTTGTTCCGTAACCCAGCCGGCTTTAGCCGGCTTTGTAACCTTAGCCTGGGGCTTGAGCCCCAGGCGCTCCCGACGTGGCGACTAGGCAATGAATTGATCGACACTGTCCCCGGCCGGCCTACTCGCCATCAACGCGCTGATTTACACTACCGGCTGCACCGTGCGTCTCCGCGCCAGACGGGCCCGCCCGTCGCGAGCCGGGACGTGCGGACGAGGGGATGCCTTCCGCGAGAAGATGCTGGGCATCCCGATGAACAGTTATCGGATGAGAGAGGTAACCCGTGACATCGCCGATCCAAGCTGGACTGCTAGCAAAGCTCCTGGAACTCGACACGCCGACGGTCGGTAACGGTCTGGAGCGCCTGGCGCTCCTCGATCCATCGGCGGGATATACCGGTCCAGATGTGCGAGCCCTCATGCCGGACCTGGGACTGCGGGTCGGCATTGCCGTGACCGCTCGCCTGGACACGACCTCGCCCGGCGTGGATAACCCGCCGTCGCTCTTCCGCGACTGGCTCCGGCACATGCTGGAGGCCGCGCGCGGCGATGCTGGGGAACGTTTGCCCGTGTTCGCGGTGATGGAGTCGGTCGGGCCGCGTCCGCGCGCCACCGTCACCATCGGCGATGGGATGGGGACGCACATGGTGCTGGCGGGGGCGGTCGGCTTCCTTACCAACGGCAGCATACGCGACATTGAGGGGGTCCGCCAGGCGCCATTAGCATGTTGGGCTGCCGGCCTGTCCCCGCTGCACGGGCGCCTGCGCTGGCTGGACGTGAACAGCCCGGTAGTCGTCGACGGCATGACCGTGCGCCCTGGAGACGTGATCCACGCCGACGAAAACGGCGCACTCGTCGTCCCGCCGAGCGCCGTTGCCGAAGTCTACGAACAGGCTCTGCTCGTCCGTCAGCGTGAGCAAGCGACATTCGCCCGGCTGCGGGAGCCAGGCTTCTCCATCGAAGCCTACGTCTCCGGCCAGAGTGGATGACTGGGAGATTCTACAACTGGCGGCAATCGCCTGGGCGCGGCGCCTGCTGCTGAACCAGCAGGCTAACAGATTTAACCCGCCTGATGGAAGTTGCTTATTACTTCCAGCGGTTTCGGGAAGCAAGCGACCGGGGCGGGCGAGACGCCCGCGCTCCGTGGAGGGCGGCGGCGTCCGCCAGGCTTCCCGCCTCGGCAAACACTGGATCAAATAAACAACTTCCATAAGGCGGCTAGGGTTACCGTCCGCGACTCCCTTCGTCCTCAGCCTGCTTCAGCAGGGTTGAATCTGTTAGCCCGACGGTTCAGCGTCGGGCGGAGCGGCTGCACCGGCGCCCGGCCGCCGGGTGGCGGATTCGGTCCATGGCGCTTCTTCGGCGCTTTCGTCCGCCTCGTTGACGGTGCTTGCTGGTAGCCGCCAGGCAACGCAGTGCGCGGCAAACTGCTTGAGCGCGCCGCTCTTGACGACGATGGCCCTCGGCCGGAGCATGGTGGCGTACATGTTCAGCAGGGCAATGACGTCCAGCAGGGCACGGTAGCCGGACAAGCCCGACATGTCGATGTACACGATGCTGAACGGCCTATCCAGCTCAAGCGCGGCACGCACGTCAAAGGCGTCGAGCACTTCGAAGCGGATGTGCGGATGCC
>CALBSQ010000327.1 GCA_937967325.1 uncultured Chloroflexota bacterium | reverse complement strand
CCTCCCGTCGTTATGTCCAAATTCGACGCCGGTCAGCATCTACTAAAACGTTGCGTTACTGATAAAGCGCACCAGCGTTGCTGTCAATCCCAGCGGATTAGGGGCTGAGGGTACTTCGCTGGCGCGGATTAGGGAACGCGAGCAGCAATGCTCCGAGATCGGCCGGGTCACCCGCAGCGCCAACGCACCAATGGCGTGCTTTCCCGAGGGCTGTCGGCGGGTTGCCGGAGGGGAGTCTGTCGTCGCTGTGGGGCAAGGCGGAGTAGCGGACACCCCCACGCTCGTGAATGCGCCGTGACTGACTTTCGTCGCCGGCTGGTATCCTTCGGTCGACGCGGTGCGTCGCCGGGGAGAAGTTGGGAACAACGCGCTGAGTCTGCGCTACTGAAGGGCTTTCCTTGCGGTGGTACGGTTGGTCGACATCGCCAAGCGCACCAACACATCAATTACCACTGTCTCGATCATCCTGGGAAGCCGCCCGCACAACGTCGTCATTGCCGAGTCGACCAGGCAAACGGTCCTCAAGGCCGCTCGTGAACTCGGCTACGCGCCGGACATGGCGGCACGACGGTTGCGCCGTCACGGGAGCGGACCGCGGACGATCGTCCTCGCTATCGCCCACCCGGTCGATAGTCGGCTCTCGGAGATCAGCCGCATCGTGGCCAGCGTGCAGCGCCAGTTGCACGGCATGCGCGAGGACCTCGCCACGGTCGGCGTCGTCCAGCTCAACGTGGACACCTACGAGCTCGGTCAGCTTCACCAACTGCGCGGCTTACGCGAGCCCTACTGGTTCAACGGCCTGCTCATCACCAACACCTCGCCGGAGGACGACGCCTACCTGGAATCGCTCTTGCCCAGCGTGCCCATCGTGCTGTTCCAACGAGAGGGTCGCCACAGCGCGGTGCTGACCGATGGCGAGCTGGTAGGCCGCTTGGCGACGCAACACCTGGTCGACCTCGGCCACCAGCGGATTGGCCTGATCTATCCAGCAGTTGGCGCGCAAGCGCAGGCACAGCGCGTGCGCGGCTACCGGGACACGCTGCGCCGCGCCGGCCTCCCATCGGGATCCGAGGAGATCGCCTACGGGAGCAGCTGGGCGGGCGGCGCCTACCTCGCCGCACAACGCCTGCTCAGCACGGCCGTCGCTGAGCGGCCAACGGCGCTCTTCACCACCAACGACATGCTCGCCATCGGCGCCATGCGCGCGATCCGCGACTGGGGACTGCGTATTCCCGAACAGGTTGCCGTGGTGGGGTGCGATGACGCCGAGTTCGCCGCCTACCAGGAGCCAGCGCTCACCACGGTCCACCTTCCCATTGAAGAGATGGCCGCCCGGGCGACGACCATCCTCCTCGACCTGATCCGCCAGCGCGCGACGGCGCCGATCCAGGAGGCATTTCCCGTCCATCTGGTGGTGCGCCGGTCGAGCGGGCCGCCCCTGGACCGCGCGGGCGCCGCCGATACCTCGCCGCCGGCTGTCATGTCGGTCGAAAAACGCTAGCAGGCCGCTATCTGCCGCGGCCACGTTCTCGCGGCCGGAACCGTCCCAGCGCACGTCGGACAATGACACCTCCCTTTTGACAGCGTGGGCGGTGGTCCATACACTGTGCGCAACGTTTTAGCTGGCGCCGCATGGGACCAGTAGTCCAGGAGAGGGGACGGTGCGATGGCTTCGCGATTCACTCGGCGCGCATACCTGCAAGCGATAGTGAGCAGAACCATGCTTCGCCGCCGAGCATCCTGGGTGGCGGTTCACCCTCACCTATGCCGGCACCAGCACGCCGGTGCTGGAAAAGATTGCCGCCAACGTGGCCGCCGGCACGCCGCCGGATGTCTCCTTCATTTACGCGCAGTGGTCAGTTGGTCTCGGTCTGAAGGGCGTGATCATTGCATTGGACGATCTGATGGCATCCGACAAGAGCTTTAGCAAGGACGACTTCTACCCGGAGCTCTGGGCGGCGCTGACCTACCGGAACCAGGTCTGGGGATTTCCGCAGAACCGCCATCCCTTTGCCGCTTTCTACCGAACCGATCTGTTTGAACGTTTCAGCGCCACCGTTCCGCAAACCTGGTAGGACCGTGCCCTCCGTTGTCGCCCGATGAGCTTATGCACCGCCTGCACCGGCATCCGCGCTCCACAGCCGGCGCAAGTAGGTCGCGCTTTCCTGCGCCAGCGCCGCCGGACTGGCCGCGAGCGGACGCCAGATGCAGCAGGCGCGGCTGATCGCCGGCACCGTGCTGCCGAACGACTCGACCACCAGGTCACCCCGGTAGCCGGTGTCGATTAGGGCCGCCCGGACGGCGTCCCAGTGTACCTGCCCGTTGCCGACGGGCCCGCGATCGTTCTCACTGCAATGGAAATGCCGCAGCCGTGGCCCGGCTCGTCGGATCGCCGCGACCGGATTGCGCTCCTCAATGTTCATGTGAAAGGTGTCGAGCAGCAAGCCCAGGTTGGCTGAGCCGGCCGCGTCCACCAGCGCGCAGGCCTCGGCGACGGTGGTGGGGAAGGCCGACTCGAAGCGATTGAGCGGCTCCAGTGCCAGCGTCACACCCACGTCGGCGGCGCGCTGCGCTGCCATCCGGAGACCAGTCGCGGCCGACTCGTGCTCGCTGGGTCCCGGCGGCATTGCCGGCAGGTCGCCCACCGGCGCCAGTAACGGTCCGCAGACCAGGTCAGCCCCCAGCGCGCGGGCCTGGGCGGCAATGCCGCCGAGGAACTCCACGCTCTCTGCTCGCTTTTCCGGCTGCAGCAGCGACAGCCTCGGCGGCAACGCCGTATTGACCGAGCAGCGCAGTCCGGCCGCGGTTACCCGCCGCTGCGCCTCCGACAGGCCGCACTCCCCGGGGCCGAATAGCGGCAGCTCGATCAGGTCGTAGCCCATGGTCCGGATGCTGGCCAGCAGTGGCTCCGTGGCGGCGGCGACACTGTCGCCCCAGAGCATGAGGACGATGCCCAGCGCCGGCGTCGCGTGGGGTGTGGGACCCGCGCTCACGCCTTGGCTGCCAGGGCCAGGGCGGCGTTCGCCTCCGATGTGGCCTGTTTGATCGCGGTGAGCGGATCGGTTTTGCCGGTGGTGGCCTCCGCGACGTGCTTGCCCAGGATTGTCGTGAGCTGATCGGTGACCGGCGTGAGCGGCGTGATCGTGGGGGTCACGTCGGGGCTGAGGAAGGCGGCCATGATCGGCGTCTCGGCGACGAACTTCTGATAGGCCGGATCGGCGGCGATCGACTTGGTCAGCGGCGCGTGCTGGAAGCGGATGGCCCAATCGCCGTAGATCGGCTTGCTGGCATACCAGGAAACGAAGGTGAAGCCGCCTTCCTGCCGAGCCGCCGCCGTCTTCAAGACGCCCCAGGTATCGGTATTGACGTGCGTGGCAGCCTCCGTGCTGCCCTTCGGGAAGGGGAAGGTCAGCACCGGCAGCTTCTCCGTCAGATAGCCATTCACTCTCCAGGGTCCGGCGATCGTCATGGCGATCTTCCCGCCTTCGAATCCTTTGGCGATCGACTTGGGCGGCCCGATCTGATACTTCTGGAACAGGTCGGCCTGGTATTGCAGCGACTGCAGCCCGGCGGCGCTGTCCCACATGACCTTGCTACCGTCGGGCGCCAGGTAGTCGCCGCCGTCGGAACGCTGGCCGATGTCCCAGAAGTTGCTGTCCCCCGATCCCATGTCGCTGGCGTACTGCCCCTGGTCGGCGTGCGTCAGCCGCTGCGCCAACGTTACAAAGTCGGACCAGGTCTTGGGAAACTCGCCGTGATACTGGGTGAAGAGATCCGTCCGGTAGAACACGGCGAAGGGGTGCCGGTTCTGCGGAAAGCCCCAGACCTTGTTGTCGTAGGAGAGCGCCTGCCACAAGTCGGGGTAAAAGTCGGCCTTGTCGAAGCTCTTGTCGCGGGCCATCAGGTCGTCGAGCGCGATGATGATCCCTTTCCGGCCCATGCCGACCGTCCATTGGGCGTAGACGAACGAGACATCCGGCGGGGTGCCGGCGGCGACGTTGGCGGTGATCTTCTCCAGCACGGCCGTGCCGTTCCCGGCGAAGGTAAGCGCGAAGCTGAGTCCGGGATGCTCCTCGGCGAAGCGCGGTACCAGCGTCTTGACGGTAAAAGCCGTTCGTGGGTCGGCCGATTCCAGCCCCCAGTTCTGCCAGACCTGCAACTGCACCGTCGCCTTGGCAGCCGTGTTCGCGGCCACCACCGTGGTTGCCGCGGCTGACGTGGACGGCGCCGCCTGGGTGGCCGTGGCCGCCTGCGAGGTGACCGCCGAAGCTGTCGACGGCGCCGAAGCGGCCGAGGCCGAGCTCACCGCCGTCGAAGGGGCCGACGTAACCGCTGCCGCCCCGCCACAGCTCGCCAACGCCAGAGCCATGAGCGTCGCCATGCTGCCGCTCGCCATCGCCTGCAGGCACGTCCGCCGTGTGAACCGCGAAGCCATCGTACCCTCCACAGTGCTTCAACCGAATAATGGTCACGTAGCGCGAAGTAAAACGTTGCCTGTATACTAGAGCCGGTGGGCAGCGCCGTCAAGCTACCCGGGACGAGAATGGCGCCGGGCGTTTCGGACCGGCCGATCCACCGGACGATAAATCGTCCGGCCCACAAGACCAAGCCCCTTTGGGGCTGCCCAGCGGAGAGACCCTTCCGTGATAGGAAACGAGCGGACAAACCGAAGAGCCCCCTTGCGGGGCTTCGTCCTGTGAGCCGGACGATTTATCGTCCGGTGGGCTAAAAGGTTTGATCTGACGTGGTCCGGCTCATAGATATCGCCAGGCGGGCGATCCGTGACTGGGGGTTGCGGATCCCGGAGCACGTCGCCATCGTGGGCTGTGACTACGCCGAGTTTGCCGGCTATCAGGAGCCGCCCTTGACGACGATCCATCTGCCGATCGAGGAGATGGCCGCTCGCGCGACGGCGATCCTCCTCGACCTGATCCGCCAGCGCGTGACCGCGCCGGTCCAGGAGGCATTCCCGGCCCATCTGGTGGTGCGCCTGTCGAGCGGGTCGTCGCGGGAAGAGGGGGAGCTGCCCTGATTGGGAGCGGGCCGCGCCCCTATCGTCCGGAGAAAGGAGCCTCCATGGCCGTTGACCTGCATTGCCACATCTTCCCGCCGGAGTACCTGCGGCTGGCGCGGACGGATGGCGAGCGCATGGGCGCCCGCATCTATCAGCGGGACGACGGCCGGACCTTCCTCCAGGCGCCCGGCGACTTCAACTATCCGCTCACCGACGACCTCTGGTCGGCGCCGGCGCTGGTCGCGGCGCTCGGCAAGCGCCACCTCTCCGGCGCGGCGCTCTCGGTGGCGCCACCCACGCTCTCCTACTGGGCGGAGGCAGGGCTGGCGGCCGACATCTCCGCCGCCAACAACGACAGCATCGCCGAGGTCGTCCGCGGCCGGCCCGACCGCTTCGTCGGCCTCGCCACCGTGCCGCTCCAGGACGTGCCACGGGCGATCCGCGAGCTGGAGCGCGCCATGAAGCTGCCGGAAATTCGCGGCGTCATGATCGCCTCCCACGTCGGACCGAAGAACCTCGACCATCCCGACCTCCTCCCGTTCCTGGAAGCCTGCCAGGCGCTGGATGCCTGCGTGTTCGTCCATCCCTACGAGGTGCTGGGCAGCGAGCGCCTGCAGAACTACTACATGTGGAACTTGATCGGGATGGTCACCGAAACCTGCGTGGCGATCGAGTCACTCATCTTTGGCGGCGTCTACGAGCGACTGCCGCGCCTCAAGACCTACTTCGCCCATGGCGGCGGCAGCTTCCCCTGGCTGCGCGGTCGGGCGGAATATGGCTTCCACCACCTGATCACGCCCACATTCAAGATCACCCGGCCGCCTAGCGACTATCTGGATCGTGTCTACGTCGACAATATGGTCTACATTCCCTCGGCGCTCGCCTGGCTGGCCGGGCAGCTCGGCAGCGATCACATCGCCGTCGGCAGCGACTACCCGTTCGACATCGGGCCAACGGACCCGACCGCCATCGTCCGAGAGGCGCCGGAGCTGACGGACGCGGATCGGGAGAATATCCTCTATCGCACGGCCTGGCGTCTGCTGGGTGTCGAGGTCGGCCGGGGACATGTTGGAGGCGGGACGTGGTGAGACCGCAAACCTGCCCATCTGCAAGCGGCGTCGCTGGCGGGGGCGCCGGGGCCGCGACTGCGCACCCACTGCGGTGGGTACCCGCGGCCAAGCACGAGGGGCGACTGCGGTCGCTCGGCTCGGCGCCGCATGGCCCGGTTTGTAGGTAAGCCGCGGCAGGCGGGAAGGGTACAGCGCCGCCAGGGTCGATCACCCGACCGCGGCATCCCCGTCCTGCGGACAAGCCTCGCCGGATGAAAGGGACCGCAGTCCCCCGGTCGGTTGGCCGCGGGTACCCACCGCAGTGGGTGCGCAGTCGCGGCCCCGGCGCCCCCCCGCCAGCGGCGCCCTGAACCGGAGTATTGATCTCAGGATGCGGAATCAGGTCTCTGCTCCGCGGACACGGCAGCCCGGATGCGCACGCTCCCGGCTTTGGCGAGCCAGAGCAGGCCAAGCATATCCTGTTCTCCTTGGACGAGCGCGCTCACCGGCCGTGGCCCCTCTGTCAGCAGTGCCAGCAACCGGCTGATCACCTGCTCTGGTACCAGGAGCTGCAGCGGCGCCGGTGCAGGCGGGCGACTGAGAGCATGCCGGCGCAGCTCCACCACGTCTGATGGTTGGAGGCGGTGGGTCGGGTAATGGCCGAAGACCTGCCAGAAGGGGAAGCGAACTGCTGGTCGCGGACCACGGCCGGCCTTCAACGCGGCATGCTTGAGGTCATGCCAGATGTGCTCATACTGCTTGACGATGACCGGCCAGTCGTACCGCCGTGCATATTCGCGCGCTCGCTCTCCCATCGCGGCGCGCAGGCCGGGGTTGGCCAGCAGCTCCCGGAGACGGTCGGTTAGGGTGTCCTCATCCAGCGCGACAGCCTGTCCGAGCAGCAGATGATCGGCCATGAAGCTGCCGAGCTCGGTTTGTGTATCGACGGCCGACGTACACGGTCCCCAAACGGTTGGGATGAGAAAACCGCTTCGGCCGTCCTCCACCAGATCGCGATAGCCGCCCCAGTCGGACACCACCACCGGTCGCCGGGCCGCCATCGCTTCCACCACCGCCAGCCCGAAGGACTCTTGCACGCTATCGGCCGGCGAGACGAACACGTCGGTGGACCAGAGTAACAGCCGTTTCGTGGCTTCCGAGATGTCGGTGATGATTCGGATGGCGTGCGCTATCCCCAGCGACTGGGACCGGGCGTGCAGGTAGCCGGAATAGCGTTGCGAGTCGTCGCCGGCCAGCACGAGCCGGAGGTCGTCGCCACCCGGCTCCCGCGCCAGCGTTGCGAAGACGCGGAGCAGTACGTCCAGGTCGGCCTTATCGAAGGGAGAAAGGCGTCCCACGTAGGTCAGATAGCGCCCTTCGCTCGGCAATCCCAGTCGTTGGCGCGCCGCGGGGATTGGTAGAGCGGGCGCATACGCTTCGACATCGACGCCGAGCGGCGCCAACTCGAGGCGGTGACGCCAGGACTCAGGTGCCAGGCCGGTGACGGCGCAGAGGTGTTCCAGGAGGCGCTGCAACGCGGTGCGGGAGTCGGTAGAGCAGCAGAACACCGCGTCGGTCGGGTGCAGGCCGGCGGTACACGCCTCCAGGAAATGGGGGAGGAGGTTGGCATAGCTGAGGCTGTAGGACACGCACGTGCAGGGCGTCGCTTCCGAGGCGAGCGGACGCACCATCGCCGCCAGCCGGGCAAGGTGCGGCGAGGTCGGGTCGTGGACGGCGAGATACCGGCTCGTCGCCAGCGTTTCCCGCACGCGCGGCGGCGGGACCAGTTGAACGCGCTCGATGGCGATGCCCTGATCCGCGAGCGCCTCCGCGTAACGCTCAAGCGGCCCGACCTGCTCTTGCAGGCAGAACACGTCGTAGTGGTCAGCCGAGCCGAAGCGCAGGATGGCGGTGAAGGCCGAGGCGGTCGCCACGCGCGCTCCGTTGACCCGCGACACCGCGTCCGTCACTTTTGGCGGCAGCTCGCTTCCGATCAGGGCGAGGCGTTCCACTGCTAGCGCCCCTCTGCCGTCATCTTAGGACCGGTTGACCCCGACCAGGTCTCGATCGGTGGCGAACCACAGCGCCTCGGGGATGAGGAAGGTGGCGAAGGAATAGTTGGCCATGGAGAACCAGTACTCATACTCTTCTGGGCTCGATCCTTGCCAGGTCAGCACGATGAGCCAGGTGTCGACGTAGAGGATCCAGATCTTACGCCGTCGAACGGCCCCGCCCTGGTGGAAGGTGAAGATGCGCTCGAATTTGATCAAGTTGCCGAGCACCACCTCTGTCGCTGCCGCTACCTTGGAGTCGGTGAGCTGCGCCAGACCCTCGTCCACGCCAAGCCGAAGCTCCTCCAGATCCTCGGCCACGACCGCGTGCTGCAACTGGCTGACCCAAGCGGCGAAGGAGGTCTCCGGATCCTCGAGCGACGGCAGGTACATCACCCCTTCTTTGCCCTCCACGTCGAACTGATGCCAGTCGGTCGGAAAGCGCAGGCTAAATCGCCCCAGCGGGTCGCGGTAGGTGGTCACGCCGGAGAATCGCGGCGGCTGTCGTGTGGTCATTTCATTCCTTTTTCTTGTGTAACGCCGGCGAGGGGTCTCGTCAATCCGGAATGCTCCATGCTACCCCCGCGACCGCTGACGGAAGCACGCGTGCGCCCCGGCGACGGTGACCGGCTGGACATCGTACCGCTCATTCAACATGTCGAGATAATCGAGGATGCCGTCGAGCGTTTTGCGGTGACGGTCGTCACACTGTTGGTAGGCGAAGCAGTTGCGGGTGCCGATGCAGAGCGCCGCGAACGGCACGTGCTCGGCGCGCATTCGGTGTACCTGTCCATCGAGCAGCGGCCGGTGCCACTTTTCGAACGGGCTGTTTTCGATGGTCAGGTCGGCGGCTATCCCACCGCGCACGTGGTCGGCATCCGTCGTGACCGGCAGCTCCAGAAAGGGGAGATCGCCCTGAAGCAGCTTGTTCGTCGGGTCGACGTAGTGCGCGTCGCGTGCCGCGCCGGTCCACACGGCGGCATGCTTGGCCACGCGGCGACCGGGGCTAGACACGGATCCTTGCTGGAAGCCCAGCCGGTAGAGCACGCCGAAGGTGTCGTCGCTGGCCGAGAACATGGCGGGTCGGCAGGATTGCGGCCGTGCCGACAGGGCATCCTGGTAGCCGCGCATGGCCTGCTCGACGATGGTCTCCTGCTCTTCCTGACCGTACTGCCCTAAATGTCGCTTGTAGCGGCCCTCGAGACTTTGTGGCTGGACGAGCAGGCCCAATTCGATGCCGCTTTCGGCAATATCCTCCAGGAGCGGCGCCTGCATCGACGCACAGGCCGGCGTGAGGAATAGTGTCGCCGAGTAGCCGGCGTTGAGCAGGCGCGTGCAGAAGCCGTCGATCGATCTGGCGCTCTGCTCCCAGCCCTTCGGCCCCTCCGGCGCTCCCCGGTGGGAGGCGGGATAGCAGTCCATAGTGAAGACCACATGGAGCGGCGGCGCTTCACCCGGCACTGTTGCAGCCGTCATTCCGTGATATGCAGCACCACGGTGATCAGCTCCTGCAAGGCAAGCCCGAAGGCAATCGCCCCGGCAACTGGTAGTGCCAGCGTGACGAAGCGGCCGGCGAGCTGCTGTCGCTGCACACCAGTCCGGAGGTAGGGCTCGGCCAGCATGACCAGCCCGAACAGCGCGAGGATGATCAGCAACATGATGGCCCCATAGATGATCGACGTGCTGTCGTTCACCCCGACGATGGCGAATACGATCATGAGCGCCGTCCGCCGCCAGGTCAGGAAGACCGCGTAGCCCAGGGCAACGAGCACCAGGAACAGACCGTAGCAGGCGACGTAGTTGAGGACCCTCGGTTGGGTCCGCTGCATCTTGTTTCTCCGTTCCGCTCTCCGCTCCTCCCAGCATACCTGGCGCAGGCGGACGCGCTGGGAACGGATTCATATTCGCGGTCCGGCTACGCCGTGGCGCTCCTCACCTGCTGCTCGTTGGCGGCCGTCGCGGTCGGCGCCGCGATCGCCGGTATCTCCGCCAGGCGGGGCACGCCTAGCAGCTTGAGCGTATCGGCGAAATGACAGGCGGCCCAATGCTCAGGGGCCACCAGACGCAGCGGTGGACGTTCCTGCTTGCAGATCTCCTGAGCGTAGGCGCAACGCGGGTGGAAGTAGCAGCCGGACGGCGGGTTGGCCGGACTGGGCACATCGCCGGGCAGCTTCATCGGCCGGGTCCGCTTGCGCGGGTCGGGCTTGGGGATCGCTGCCAGGAGGGCTTCGGTGTAGGGCATCTTCGGGTTGTAGTACAGCTCTTCGGTGGGAGCGACCTCGACCACGTAGCCCACGTACATGACGGCCACGCGATCGGAGATGTGCTCGACCACACTCAAGTCGTGGGCGATAAACAGATAGGTCAAATGGAACTGCCGCTGCAAGTCCTCGAGTAGGTTGAGCACCTGGGCCTGCACCGACACGTCGAGCGCCGACACTGGCTCGTCGCAGATGATCAGCTTCGGGTTCAGGGCCAGCGCTCGGGCAATGCCGATACGCTGCCGCTGGCCGCCGCTGAAGGCGTGGGGATAGCGGCTGGCGTGCTGGGGCCGCAGCCCGACGATGGTCAGCAGCTCGGCGATGCGGTCACGGAGCGCCGTGCCTTTGACCACGTTGTTGATAAGTAGCGGCTCGGCCAGGATTCGGCCGACGGTCATGCGGGGATCCAGGGACGAGAATGGATCCTGGAAGATCATCTGGATGTTGGTCCAGACGTGGCGGAGCTGCTTCTGGTCCAGGTTCTCGATGTGGACGGGGCCGAGCTCGGGATCGTTGAACTGCACGTCCCCCTCGGTAGGGTCGTAGAGCCGGATGGTCGTGCGCCCGGCCGTGCTCTTGCCGCAGCCGCTCTCCCCGACGAGGCCGAGCGTCTCCCCATCTTTGATGGAGAAGTCGATGCCATCGACGGCTTTGACGGTGCCGACCACGCGTCGCATCAACCCACCGTGGATGGGGAAGTGCTTCTTCAGTCCGTGAACCGCCAGCAGCGTGTCCGGCGGCAAGGTTTGTTCGCCGTTGGTCACGTGGGGCTGTGTGCTGCTCATTGCTTTTCCTTACCATGGAAATGCGGCGCCGGCTGGTGGGGGAACCTCTCCCTCAACTCGCCGCCGGCGCGGCGCCCGGCAACACGCCGCTGGTCCCGGCCACGGCGCCGGCATCGCTCCCCGGATAGAGGAGGCAGCGCACCGTGTGGCGCGTCGTCGTCGCCACCGATGTCTCCACCGGCACGACGCGGTCGCACTTGCCCGGCATGAAGCTGGGGCAGCGGGGATGAAACGGGCAACCAGACACCGTCGAGTAGGCGTCCGGAATGCCGCCTTGAATCACTTCGAGGTGCTCCTTGCGCTTGGAGCCCAGGCGCGGGATGGAGCGTAGCAAGGAGATGGTATAGGGGTGCTTGGGGTCGTAGAATATCTCGTCGACGCTCGCTTGCTCGACGACCTTACCGAGATACATGACGGCGACCTCGTCGCACATCTGGGCGACGACGCCAAGGTTATGGGTGACGAACATGATGGACATGCCGAGCTCTTGCTGCAGCTCGCGCATCAGGTCCAGGATCTGGGCTTCCGTGGTCACGTCCAGCGCCGTGGTCGGCTCATCGGCGATGAGGAGATCGGGCGTGCAGGAGAGCGCCATGGCGATCATGGCCCGTTGCCGCATCCCCCCGCTGAGCTGGTGCGGGTAGGTCCCGATGATCCGCTCCGGATTGGGCATGCCGACGCGTTGGAGGATGCCGACGGCCTGCCGGCGCGCCTCGTCTTTGTGCGGCGTCTGGTGGAGCAAGATGGCTTCCATGATCTGATTGCCGACGGTGTAGCAGGGGTTGAGCGACGTCATCGGCTCCTGGAAGATCATGCCGATGTTCTTGCCGCGGATATGGCGCATCTGCGAGCTTTGCCGGTCGAGCGCGAGGATGTCGATCGGCTGGCCGGCTTCCTTCGGCCGGAAGGTGATGCGGCCGGAGACGACCCGGCCCGGCCGCGGCACGAGCTGCATGATGGAGAGGCCCGTGATGCTCTTGCCGCAGCCGCTCTCGCCGACGACGCCGAGCGTCTTCCCGCGCGGGATCTCAAAGCTCACGCCGTTGAGCGCCCGGACGACGCCGAGCGACGTGTGAAAGTGAACTTGCAGATCCTCAACCTGGACAACATCGTCGGCGCTGCCACGATACGTCGTCGGCTCTGCTGAGCTGGTAACTGTCCCGGCCACGTCAATCCCCTTCTAACGGTTCAGCTGTACGGATCGGCCGCGTCGCGCATTCCGTCACCGAGCAGTTGGTAACAGGTGACGACGATGATGACCGGTATTGCCGGAATGAGCAGCCAGGTGTGCTGGAGCAGCACCTGGATCTGCTGTGCCGATTGCAACAACGTGCCCCAACTGACCGCCGGCGGCAGCATCCCCAGGCCGAGGAAGCTGAGCGCCGTTTCGCCGAGAATCGCCGCCGGGACCGCCAGCGCCGCCACCACGATGATGTGGCTGACCGCGTTCGGCAACATATGCGTCATGATGATACGCATCGAGGATGCGCCGGAGAGGCGCGCCGCTTGCGTGTAGTCCAGGTTGCGGTAGGCCAGCACCTTGCCGCGCACCTGTCGAGCGAGGCCGGTCCACCCAATCAGCGACAGGATGATGGAGATGAAGAAGAAGCGCTTGACCACCGACATATCGTGCGGCAGGGCCGCGGCGAAGGCGCCCCAGAGCGGCAGCGTGGGCATGGAGGTGATCAGCTCGATGAAGCGCTGGATCAAGTTGTCGATGGACCCGCCGTAGTAGCCGGATGTCGCGCCGAGGATGGAGCCAAGGATCACCGACAGCGCGACACCGACCAGGCCAACCGTCATCGACACCCGCGAGCCCTGCAGGATGCGCGAGAGCATGTCGCGCCCCTGAGTGTCGGCGCCGATGAGGTACAGCTTCGACGGAGGATCGACGCCGAACAGGTGCGTGTTGGTGGCGAAGAGGCCCAGCAGCCGGTAGGGATACCCCGCGACAAAGAACTTGATCGGCGACGCCTTGCTGCAGTCCGTCGCGTAGACATAGGTGAACGTGTCTTTGTTCAAGGTCTGCGTCACGCCGCAGACCGATGGGCGCCCATTGATGAAGTGGATCGCGGTCGGGGCCGCATAGGTTGAGGACGAATCGAGGGCATCGTACTGGTAGGGCGCCAGGAACGGGGCGAAGAGCGCCACCAGATACATGAGGATCAGCACGATGCCGCCGGCGACGGACAGCTTGTTCTCCAGGAACCGACGCCGCATGAGCGTCCACTGGGACACCTGGCCGACATCCTGACCTTTTTGGGCCAGCTCGGCAACGTCCTCGAGCGCAATGCCTTGTGCTACCGCCATCGCCTATCCCTCTTTCTCGATCAGCCGGCGTCGAAGCCGGGCACAGCGGCTACTCCAGGCGAACGCGCGGGTCGACCCACGCCAACAGGAGATCGGCCATCAGGTTCCCGACCACGAGCATGACGGAGAGGAACAATAGGAAGGTGATGGCCAGGTACATGTCCTTGTTGATCAGCGCGCTGAAGTAGAGCGGCCCAGTCGTCGGCAGGTTGAGGACGATGGACACGATCACCTCACCGGAGATGAGGGCCGGCAACAGCGTCCCCAGCGTCATGATGAGCGGGTGGAGCGCGTTGCGCACGGCGTGCTTCCAGATGACGAGCGTTTCCTGCAAGCCCTTGGCGCGCGCGGTCTGTACGTACTGCTGGTTGAGCACGTCCAGCAGGTTGCCGCGCATCACGCGTGTGGTCCAGGCGGTGCTGCCGGCGCCGATCACGATGACCGGGATCCACAAGTGTCGCGCCAGGTCGAGGAGCTTTGCTCCACTCCAGGGCGCGTTGGTGTACTGGGTGGAAAACAGGCCGGTCAGGTCGGTGTGCAGCCGCTGCGACGCGAATACGAGCAGGATCAGCGCCAGCAAGAAGTCGGGCACGGCCACGCCCACGAACTGGATGAACGTTACGACGTAGTCCGGGACGGTATAGCGGTGCGTTGCCGAGTAGACCCCCACGGGAATGGCAACCAACCAGGTGAAGAGGAGCGCGCCGGTCGAAAGGATGACGGAGAAGAGGATCCGGCTGCCGATCAGGGATCCCACCGGCGCGTCGTAGGTGAACGACTGACCGAAGTCGCCGCGGACGACGCCGGAGATCCACTTCCAGTACTTGACCTGTACCGGGTCATTCAGCCCGTAGCGCGCGGCGAGCGAATTGATCTGATCCTGGGAAAGGTCGCCGCCTTGCGCGCGGAGCTGGTTGAGCTTGGCGTCGAGCGCCGACCCGGGCGGCAACTGAATGAGGAAGAACCCGATGATGGTGACGAAAAACAACGTGACGATCATGTACATGAGGCGGCGGAGGATGTAGTTCAGCATGCGTCCTACCCTTGCTAGCGCCTAGGTCGCCCTCACGCGGCGGATGCGTAGACTCCTAGTGTATATCCAGACTGTGGGGCGTCAACCCACCGGGGTGTCGGGTGCTGGGTGTCGGGTGTCGGGGGACGAGGCGCCTCGTCCCTCGCATTCAGGTTGCATCGGCCGCGACTCGAAGGCGAGCGACCGGCCAACTCGTCCCCCGACACCCGACACCCAGCACCCGACACCCAGCACCTAGATGTTGTGCTGGTCCGGGTTGTCCCAGTAATAGGTTTCCGGATCATACACCGCGGGCGAGGGAATGATCCAGGGATTCACGAACCCGTATTGGTAGCCGTTTTTGGGCCCCAGGTCGTCCCGCGAGGGCACGTTCTTCAGGCCGTTCTTCACCAGGACCAACTGCGGGTAGTTGGCGATCGTGCCGGAGAAGAACGGGCCGTCGCTGACGTGGAGCTTGATCATGTCCCAGACCGCCTGGGTGCGCTTGGTCTCGTCCGGCTCGGTCTTGGTCTGGTTGTAGAGCGACCAGATCTTGGCGATCGGGCCGTTGGGGTCGGGCTTGATTCGCGGCGGCGTGCTCTTCCAGGGGTCCTGCTCGTTTATGCCCTTGGTCTCGTCGGCCGTGCCGATCATCGTGTAGAACTGCCCTTGCAGCGGCGCCCAGCGCGTGTTCTCGATCGGCACCAGCCACTGCGGGTAGACCAGGTGGTTGGGGCCGTCGCCGACCTCCCAGGCGGTCGTCGTCATGACCTTGCCTGCCGCCCATTGCTCACCGAAGGCGGACGTTGTGACCGGGTTCAGCTTGGCGTTGATGCCGATGGCTTGCCAGTCCTTCGCCAGCAGCTCGTCCTTCTTGACGTGCTCGCCGGTTGGGTCCTGGTCGGACGGATAGTCCAGGGTGATGGTCAGGGGGCTGCCGTCGGGCATGGTGCGCCACTGGCCGCTCATCTTGACGCCGATGGAGTCCAGCATCTGCTTGGCCTGCGCCGGGTCGTACTTGATGGCGCTGTCCCGCCACTGCTTGTAGACGTCCTGCCCCCCCGCCACGTTGTACTCCAACGCTTTGGGGCTGAGCGTGCCGGTGGTCAGCTCGCCCTGCTCGAAGTAGACCACCTTCTGGGCGTTGGCGCGATTATAGGCAAGGGACATGGCCTTGCGGAAGGTGGCGTTGCGGATCAGGTCGCGCATCTTCTGGTCCGCGAAGTCGTAGTTGAAGAAGTACATCGAGGCGGTTCCGGAGCCGCTGTCCCACAGCACGACGTCCAGCTTGCTCTGGGCCTGGGACTGCTTGAGCGTGGAGACGTCGGACAAGTTCAGCGGGGTGTGGCCGCCGTGGACGTAGTCGGCCTTGCCCTGGGTCAGGCGCAGCCGGAACACCTGCGGGTCCTGCACGTTGGTCATGGTGATCCCGTCGAGGTAGGGGAGCTGGTTGCCCTCCTTGTCCACCGCCCAGTAGTAGGGGTTGCGCGCCCAGATGGAGCTCTGCCCCTTGTTGTAGGCCTTCAACATCCAGCCCGTCATGGTCGGGCTATCGGGGTTGTTGGCGAACTCCCGCTTGAGCAGGAAATCGGGCACCCACTTGGTCTTGTCGACGTTGGGGTTGTACTTGGGGTGGAACTGCTGGAGGTAGTGCTTGGGGTCCATCCAGCGCGGCCCGATGCCGCGATTGACCCACATGGCCAGGCGGTCGGCGGTGAGGGGCGTTGGCGCGTCGAACTTCATGACGATGGTGTTCTTGTCGGGGGCGGTCATGGTCATGAGCGTGCCCTTGCCGGAGTGGGCCTCGTCGGGCGGGAACTCCTTGAGGTTGGTGTCCTGGACCTCGTCCTGCCACCAGAACATGATGTCGTCGGTGGACCAGGGCTGGCCGTCCGACCACTTGAGTCCGGTGCGGAAGTGCAGCGTCCACTGGCTCTGGTCCGCGTTGGTCTCCCAGGTTTCCACCAGACCGGGGCCGATCTTCAGGCCGTCGTTGAGCCAGCGCAGCAGCGAGTGGCCGTAGGTGCTCTCCTGGATGTACTTGCCGGTCCCGAAGTCGCTCCTGTCGGAGCAGGTCATCTGGAGCTGGCCGCCGTACTTGCCGGTGGTGAGCCAGGGGTGGGGGACGACGTAGGGGTGGTCGGGCAGGCGCTGCTCCAGAGCGGGCAGCTTGCCGTCCTTGACCATTTGGGCCAGGAGCGGCGACTCCTTGTACTTGCCGCTGCCAGCGACGGCGGTGGCCTGCCCGATGAGGGCGTTGGCGACCGGAGTCGCCGTGGCCGCGGCCGCCGATGGCGCGGCGGAGCTCGCGGCCGCCGACGATGCCGGGACTGCGGACGATGCGACGGATGCAGGGGCTGCCGAGGAAGCTGCCGAGGAGGCCGCCGAGGTCGCGGGCGCGGCGCCCGACGAGCTGGTGGTGGTCGACGCATTGCCATTCGAGCAGGCCGCCACGACGGTGCTGGCGGCGGCGATGGCCGACAGGCGCAGGAACTGGGAGCGGCTGAGACCGTCCTTTGTGCTCACAATCAAACTCCTTATTCTGGCTTTGGGTCACTCACTGAAAGGCTGACAGCGATTCGTCTGGCTTCTGGTTACTGCCGTGGGGACCGGCGATGCAGCCGGCTGCTCCACGACAACGACCTTGTCTGTGGGGCTCCCTTACACCTGCCGAGTGTTTAGAGCACCGACCGCCCACGCATAACCGTGTGCCAGCGCCGACCGAATCGATCTCGCTGCACCTCCTTTCGCCAACCTCTCCCCCGGCCCCTCCCCTCCCTTGGTAGGGGAGGGGCCGGGGGAGAGGTTGCCTCCTAGCTATTGT
>CALBSQ010000326.1 GCA_937967325.1 uncultured Chloroflexota bacterium | reverse complement strand
AATCTAGCCCGCGGCGGCTTGGCCCGGCGTCGGGATTGCGCCGAGCTGCCGCAAGAGGCCCAAGGTGTCCCAGTTGATCCATCCTTCGGCGATCTTGCCGTTGGCAAAGCGAAGGATCGAGATGCCGGTGACGCTTGTCCGCCGGTTGGTTGGCGCGATGCCCATTAGCTCGCCACGCTGCGTGCCGCCGGCGGTCCAGCGGATCACCACTTTGTCCCCTTCGGCAAGCAGGTCGTCAATCGTGAAATGGAGATCGGGGGTCGCGGCGCGGTACATGCGACAGGTCTCTTGCTCGCCCGCGACGCCACCGGGACGGCCGGGCGTGCCGGGGTCGTGTACCGCGCAATCGGGCGTGAGCAGGTCAGCGGCAACGGCGTAGTTTCCGTCGTTCCAGAACTCCTCGATGAGGCGGCGGGCGATGACCTTGTGTGCTTCGCTGGACATGGCAGGTTCTCCTCTCGCGATACGCGCCGGGGCGGTGGCCGGCTCCAGACCGCCACGCCCCTATCCGACAGCCTATCGCGCCGCGATCGCGCCGGCATCGGGGGAAATACGTAGCTGAGTACGGAGCTAGGCCGAATACGTACTGTCGCCAGTCGTCATCACCCGAGTGACGGCTCTGGCCAATGGCCGCTCGCCTGCCGATCGCTCGCGGCTCCGCCCTGGCGCCACCGGCCGGCGTACCGCTGGCGGGGGCGCTATCCCTCGTCGGTCCTGCCCACGCCGGGACCGTCGAGGACGGCACGCAGCGAGGTATTGTCAGGGTTCCACGCGGCCAGGCGTGGGCCGAGCGCAAAGTGGACGAACAGCTCACTGACGCCGTGGCGCGGCCGGAGCGCCAACTTGGCTGCGCCGCGAGGCGTCAAACCACACGCCTGGCCGGCCGTCAGCACCCGGCGCAACGCCTCGACGACTAGCCCCGGCTCCGACACCTGGCCGGTGCGGCGTGCGACCGCGTCGTCCACCTCGAAGAGCGGCTTGAGCAGCGCCAGCACGTCCCCCTGTGGTCCGAGCAGCGCGGACGCCAGCGGTAACGCTGCCGTCAAGGAGAGATAGGAGAGGTCGAGCGTAATCAGTGACGGCGGCGGATCGAGCGCCTCCCGGGTGAGGTCGCCAAGGTTGGTCCGTTCTAGGTTGCGAACGCGTGGATCGACGCGCAATCTCCCTACAAGTTGCCCGTACCCGGCCTCGACGGCGTAGACCAGGGTTGCTCCGCGTTGGAGGAGACAGTCAGTGAAGCCTCCAGTGGAAGCGCCGCAGTCCATCGCCACCCGACCATCGACCGCGACGCCAAAATGGTCGAATGCCGCTTCCAGCTTGTGGCCGCCGCGACTGGCGTAGCGTCGGCGCCCGCGTACCTGCAGGTCCGCGTCGGGCGAGACACGCGTGACGGGTTTGTCGACACGCCGGCCGTCGACCAGCACCTGCCCGGCCATCACCCAGCGCCGCGCTTCGTCGTCTGATGCGAACAGGCCGCGCTCAACGAGGAGCGATGCTATTGACCGCCGATCTGGTCGACTTGACGTGGTTGTACTCCAGCCGTTACCCGGCCTCGAGGTCAGCAAGGAAAGACTCCACGCCGTCAAATTGCTTCACACGTCCTGCCGCGATATCCTCGTCGGCCTCGCGTTCCATCTGTTGCCATTTAGGCGTCCAGAACCAGGCCTGCGTGGGGTCCTCGCCGCGCGGCGCGATGGGGCGGATACGAATCACCAGATCGTCCGCCAGGACGGCCTGCAGTCGTTGGACCTTGGCCACCAGCGCGCCGGCGCTGGCAGCGTCGAGCGGCTCACCTGCATCGACGCGCGCCCGAATCCTTTGCAGCTCCTCGGCGGTCATCACCTACCTCCATCGACCAGACTGTAGACTCAACTCAATTCTACATCGTAGCGAGCATATGCCTTTGTGGCGACGGGCCATAACGGGTGGACCGATATCGGGAGGATACTGGAGTGACGGCAAGCGCGTGGAATCCTGCCCAATACGAGCGCTTCCAATCCGAGCGAAGCCAGCCCTTCTACGACTTGCTGGCGCTGGTGCGTCCGAAGCCGGGAATGCGCGTAGTCGACCTGGGCTGTGGGACGGGCGAGCTGACGCGGGAGCTGCACCGCCACTTGCAAGCGCGGGAGACGCTGGGCGTCGACAGCTCGGACACGATGCTGGCCAAGAGCGCTGCTTTTGCCGGCGACGGGCTCCGTTTCGAGCGAGGCGACGTGCGCGACTTTGCCGCGGTTGGCGAGTACGACCTCATCTTCTCCAACGCGGTATACCAATGGGTGCCGGGCCACGGAGAGCTGCTCACCCGCCTGACCAAAGGACTGAAGGACGGCGGACAACTCGCCTTTCAGATTCCGGCCAACGACGATTACGCGTCCCACACCGTCGCGGCAGCCCTGGCCGCGGAGTTTCCGTTTCGCGAGGCGATGGGCGACTATGCGCGGCAATGGCCCAATCTGACACCGGAGGGCTACGCCGTCCTGTTCGATCACCTGGGCTACTACGAGCAGCTCGTGCGGCTGCAGGTCTACGGTCACCACCTGGGCTCGCGCGACGAGGTAGTGGAATGGGTCAAGGGCTCGTTGTTGACCGACTACGAGAAGCGGCTCACGCCGGATCTCTATCAGCATTTCCTGCTGCGCTATCGGGAACGGCTGCTCCCCAAGCTGGAGGACCGTCGCCCGTTCTTCTACCCGTTCAAGCGCATCCTCTGCTGGGCGCGGCGATGAGGCGAGGGGGCGATGAGGCGATCAGGCGAGGGGGCGATCAGGCGAGGGGGCGATGAGGCGAGGGACGATTGGGGGTTGAGCTGACGGGAGCGAGACGGGATCAGCTCTCCGTTCGGCATGTCGAGAGTCCCCTCCCCCGGTTCGCCCTTGCGCCTCATCGCCCCCTCGCCTCATCGCCCCGGCGCCCTCGCCCTCGTACCACAGCGGCGGCGGTCATAGCCGGATAGTCCAGGTCGTCGGCCAGCGGGTCCTTGTAGGTGCTGACGACGGCCCAACGGTCGCGGTGGGAGCTGTTGGGGTAGGAGGCGTGCAAGGTCAGGTCGTGGAAGATCACCGCGGAGCCGGCCGGCACAGCCGCGGTCACGACCTTCGATTCGTCGATGTGGCTCGCGTCGACGCGGTGCCCGAACGACTGACCGGCCGCCACCTTGCCGTCGTGCGCGGTCGCCCAGGTGTGGCTGCCGGGCGCCAGCTTCAGGCAGCCGTTGCTGGGGTCCACGTCGTCCAGGGCGACCCAGGCGCTGACCTTGTGGGCGCCTTTCCAGTAGGGCCAGTCCTGATGCCAAGGCGTGTCGAAGTCGGCCTCCTCGGCCTTGAACACGACCTTGTCGCTCCAGAAGAGGAGGTTTGGCCCGATTAGGGCCTCCATGAGGTCCAGGAGCCGCGGGTCGCGCGCCATGGCGCGGAAGACCTCGCTGCGTATCGAGAGGCCGACGTAGACGCCCGATTGCCAGAAGCCGGGGCGGGGCTTGCCGGCCGCTTCGGCTTCCGCGGTGACCGCGGCCAGGATGCGCCGGCACTCTTCCTTCCAGACTGCCGTCTCTTCAGGACGGAACACTTCCGGAGCGATGATGAACCCTTGGGTGGCAAACTGCCTGGACAATTCGAGGGTGCTGGCCTGCATGGATGGTCCTCTCCGGCGGCGGCCGTACGTCAACGTCGCTCGCCGTCAGCATACACCTTGCTGCGCGCTGTCGCCAGTTAAGGTCAGCTTACTGTCGTGTCCGGTACAATGCCCGTGTGAAGGTTCGCTTGCTGGTCTGCGACGTCGATGGGACGCTGCTGGATCCGTCGTCGCAGATCACGCCGCTGACGCGTGCCGCCGTCCGAGCGGCCGTCGCCGCGGGCTGCATCGTCACACTCGCCACGGGCCGTCGCTTCCGCTCGGCCAAGCCGATCGCCGATGACCTCGGCCTGGAGCTGCCGCTGTTGGTGCAGAACGGCGCGCTGATCAAGGACTCGCTGACTGGCGAGATCCTCTATCATTGTCACCTTCCGCGCGATGGCGCCGCTGTGGCGGTCGAGTATTTCTGGCGATCCGGCGCGCAGCCGATCGTCTACGAGAACGCCTTCACGGGCGAGCGGCTATTCACGGGACCGGCGGAGCGGGATAACGACCTCAACCGCGCGTACGTCACGCGCAACGCCGACCTGATCTGCCGCCGGGCCCTGGATGCCCTGCTGCCGGCAGAGCCGCCGCTGGAAGTCGCCATCCTCGACACGGCCGAGCAGGTTGCCGCGCTGGCTCCGGCGCTGGCGCACGCCTCATTTCGCACCATCGCGACGACCAACCAGAACGGCAGCGCCTTCCTGGAGGTACTGGCTCCCGAGTGCTCCAAGGCCGCGGCGCTGCGCGAGCTGGCCCGCCACTATGGCGTGCCCTTGGAGCAGACCATGGCGATTGGCGACAACGTGAACGACCTGGAGGTGCTGACCGCCGCCGGTATCGGTGTGGCGATGGGGAATGCGCTGCCTCAGGTCAAGGCGATCGCCGGCCACTCCACCAGCTCCAATTCCGAGGATGGGGTGGCGGAAGCTATCGCCCGCTTCGTGCTGGAGCGTCCCCTCGCCGGCGTCGTCTGACACCGTCGCGTTCCGGCGTCCGGGGCGGGGTATACTCTGCCGCGGCAACAGCGGCGGCCGTTGACGCAGTGACGATGTTGAGGGTGGCATGGCAACGCAACGTACTCTGATTATTGTGAAGCCCGACGCGATGCAACGCGGACTGGCTGGAGAGGTCCTGGCCCGGTTGGAAAAGCGTGGCTTGCGTTTCGCGGGCCTGAAGCTGATCCAGATCACACCGGAGCTGGCGGCGCGTCATTACGCCGAGCATCAGGGCAAGGGCTTTTACGAGGGCCTGGTCCGGCACATCACCTCAACCCCCGTTATTGTCGGGGCCATCGAGGGACCCGAGGCCATCGACGCGGTCCGCCAAACCGCCGGCAAGACTCGTCCGCTCGAGGCGGCGCCGGGGACTATTCGCGCCGACCTCGGCCTCACCGTCGGCCCCAACCTGATCCACGCCTCGGACAGTCCGCAGAGCGCCGAGCGCGAGCTTTCCTTGTTCTTCCAACCCGGGGAGCTTCTCAGCTACAGCCGCGACATCGACCGCTGGATCGATGGCTAGAGAGCGGCAGGGGAGCAGAGGAGCCGGGGAGCAAGGGAGCAGGGGCGACCTGGTGTGGCAGGAACGGCGACCCAAATGGAAGCGACCATTCCGTGCCGCCATGGGTCTGCTCGAATCGGTTTCCCCTCTGCTCCTCTGCTCTCCCTGTCTCTTATACACATCTCCGAGCCCACGAGACAGGCAGA